>JBEKAG010000046.1:0-8217 GCA_050015955.1 Nitrososphaerales archaeon | reverse complement strand
GGAACATGGTCTCTCGTGAAATAGTCTTCACTCCCCCTGACTGCGTCGCCCACTTGACTTCCAAGAGCAGGTTCGGGCGGCTCGGCCTCTCGTTCCTTAACTCAGTCAAGGTTCACAGCGGGTTCGTCGGTAGGCTGGCTCTTGAACTGGTGAACTTGAGCAATGAAAGAGCACCCATCACGATTAGACAGGGGGACCCCCTGATTCACATAGAATTCCTGCGCAGGGAAGGTGAGCTCTCTCCCTACTCCGGCAAGTACATGTTCCAGTTCATGAACGACGAGGAAACCGATGTCTACATCAGGATTCTTTCGGAGAACTTTCCGGCCCAGTTCCCAAGGGAGAAACTGAAGCAGAAAAAAAGGGAAAGGCTAATCCGAGAAGAATAGGGCAGGCCTCATGCCTGGCCGTCTCCTAGTGTTAGGGCGAATGTAAGGAGGAACGTAGGGGCAGGGTTATCTGGCCAGAGAGCGCGCGTGATGGCTACTAATGGTCGGTACTAAGCCGCTCCTAGCATCCTCAGGCAACTCCGACAGATCACAGATGCCCAGCCGAATCGCACAGACGAGATGCCTAACTCTCTCATGGCCTTTTCCACCCTTCGCCAAGACCCAGTCACCCACTTCTAGATGCATCGAACACACACTACAGTTAGGTCGCCCCTTGGCTTCCCAATGGTGGAGTCTGGAGAGCGTCATTCTGTAGACTCGCGCGGGACCCACAATCAAACTGACGACAGTGCGCGCGCGCCTAACATTAGCGTATTAGACCAAATCCAGAATTTGGACGGTGTACGGTGTAAGAGAAATCCTAACCTACAAAGGCGCTATGGCATCCTATCATATGCCCAGGGCCGACCGGAGCCCCTTGTACCTATTCCTTATCGTGACCTCTGTGACACTTGCTGCTTCGGCCACATCCTTCTGAGTCTTGTCCTCACCTTCGAGCGTGCATGCCACATACAGAGCTGCTGCCGCAAGGCCCATCGGGTCCTTGCCTGCGGAAATTCTGGTTTCCTCGGCTCTCTTTAGGATCTCTAAAGCCCTCCTCTTCGTCTTCTCGGAGAGACCCGCCTTTGAGGCGATCCTCGAAATGCACTTTGTCGGGTCGACGACCGGCATCTTGATGTCCATCTCCTTTAGAAGTAACCTGTAGCACCTGGCGATGTCCTTCTTCTTCACGTTGCTCACGGCTGCCATGTCCTTCAGTGTCCTGGGCGTCTGCGTATCCCTGCAGGCTGCATAGAGAGAAGCAGCAATAATGGCAGAGATCGACCTTCCCCTGACCAGCCCCCTTTCGAGCGCCTTCCTGTAAACGTAGGCCGCCTTTTCGACGACGGCGTCAGAGACCGAAAGCTTGTCGGAAAGCCTGTCAAGCTCGCTGAAGGCCTGCCTCAGGTTCCTGTCGCCCGGCTCATGCACCTGGCTGCGAGAGTCCCAAGTCCTGAGCCTCTCCACAGTGGCTTTCATAGAAGCCGAAAGTGATTTTCCAGAAGCGTCCTTGTTCACCCCGCCAATAACCGTCGCGAGCCCCATGTCGTGCATTGCGATAGAAGTTGGGATGCCTCCCCTGCTTCTATCATCTTTCTCTTCTTTTGAGAACGCCCTCCACTCAGGGCCGGTCTCCTCGATTTTCTCCTTGACGACATAGCCGCAGGCACCGCAGAAAAGCTCGCCTCCGGCGGTGTCGACTATCATCGGTCCCTTACCGCACCTAGGGCACTTGTCGAGTGCCTTCTGTAACCTCATCAGCCTCGAGAAGTCTTTGTCGCCTGACACTTCTACCACTAGCGAAATCTTTACAAGGAAGGTCAGCACCCAACACATATATATGTTTTTTGGGCAGGCATCACATAGTCAAAGACCAGTTGAGAGATTCGCAACGATTCAGACTTTTCAGACCGTTTGCAATTTACTAACACATGGTTTCAATGATGTCCTGACGGTTCAAGAATGAAAATGAAAATGTCATGAGGAATGCTCAGAGAGTGACAGCGCAACTTCTCCGCCCGATTCTGGACACATACAGGGACTCTGCCCTCGCTGTAGTCGGGTGTCATGCCCGGGGTCTCGAACGCCCCTCATGCGAGCTCGATGTTGTCGTGATCACAAACGAGAAGCGCACCAATTCGACAATCAGGATCGGCGATGTGTTCCTCGACCTCTTTTTCGTGTCAGAGAGGGAGGTCCTGAAACCTTCGAACCCCGAACACTCCGTCTCGCTGGCACACGCCAAGACAGTCAGAGACACATCGCTTATCCTGTCCACCAGTCTAGCGTCAAACGCGGCCCTCCTCGCCAACTCAGCTCGAAGGAGCTCCAACCAACGGCTCGCGTCAGCATTGAAGTCGCTCAGCAGGGCTGAAGAGGCGCTGTCTAGAGAATCAGTGATAGACGCGGACTTCTGGCTACTCTCTGCAGCTTACGAATACGCCTACTCGTGGCTTTATTCGAGGGAGGTCCCTCCCTCTCCAAGCCATCTCCTCGACCAGCTCAAGAGCCAGTCCAAGGGCACGCTGAAGAACTTCGAGTCATTTTCCAGAGGGGCGGGCCTGGAGAAGTCATCCAGGGTGAGCTGTGAATCCAGGCTCGACGGCGTGGCGGTGCTGTACGACGTGCTTGGCGGGGGACATGAGAGGGACAGGGTGGTCGGGCCGACTTGGTCGGCTACTCGTCTTGAGTGCGTCGGCTTGAAGGCGCGCGAGCTCAACCAAAGGATCGAGCACGCAGAATGCTATTCATATCTTGGGATGGAGGCGCTCAACGCACTGCGGCAGCTGATTGCTCATTCGGGAAGAGTAACCAAGACAGTGACAGGTCCGAGCACCCTCACGACCGGGAAGAACCGGCTGTTCGGTGACAGGCTGCTGAGGGAACTGGGCCTCGTGCGAGAGCGTAGTTCCCTGAAGGAGGCGCTGGACCTAGTCAGGGCCCAGGTGTCGAGGCTGGCGAGGAAGACCTGAGAGCAGTGCGCACTGTTGGCTACCTTTCTTCGTATAACCCCGTCATCGGTTAGGCGCGCGCGATAGACGAGATCATCGCCTTGGGACTGGAGTAGTTGTCACCCCTGTGACGGAGCCCCGGCAGCTTGTGAAGCTGTCCTAGCGCGGCGGCGCAGGCTTCGGGCGGCGAATGCACCCTTCACATGCAGAAAAAGTGCATGGGAATTAGCACAGTCCTCACGGCGCGCGTGTTATCGCAGCGGCGACAGTTGCAACGCGCAATCGGAGCTATCTGCTTCGCGGCAGTTTCAGAGACTTCCGGCAAAACGACGACCTCTACCATCACCATCTCGACGGTGAGTTTGTTAAAACATTCATACTAAACCCTCTCCCACATTTGAGCAATTCTCTTGTAAGTGACCGAAGCCCTTTCAGCGCTGAGCAGAATGGAGTCTGCACCCCAACTGCGAAGGCCACTGGATATCATATCCCGAAAGAACGAGTACACGGTGATCGCCAGCCTTCCTAAGAACAGCTCCTCGCTTGCTGTCAAAGCTGAAGAGGCTGGTGTTGATGCTGTGATGTTGAACATCGAGGGTGATGAAGGATCCACGCAAAGCCACTACGGGAGCTACGACCTCCATGACGTGTACATTAACGACGTCATCTCCACCGTCTCTGTCCCTTGCGGCCTTCTTGTTGGTGGAGGCAAGCACCTAACCGAAGAATACTGGGAGAGGATAATGTCGAGTTCTTTTGGCTTCGTAGAGATGTACGCCCATCTGATGCCTCTCTTTGTGCTCTCCGACTGCAGAGTGAGGAAGATCTGCGCCATATCAACTGGCTACATTCTCGAACAGGTTAGCCAGCTTTCTAGGATTGAAGGGATCGAAGCGGTCGACGTCGCAACGGTCCCCCCACAGTCCAGGGGGACCCCGTTCAGCGCCCTCGACTACGCAACACTCGGCGTGATCTCGAAACTCTCGACTAAGCCCGTGTTTCTGAGAACCCAGAAGAGGTTCACAAGGTCGGACATCGCAAAAGTGGTAGAGTTGGGCGTGAAGGGTCTAGTCATTGACCCCTGCATCTTCTCGCAGACAGATGAAACGTATAAGGACGAGCTGGCCAGCCTGAGCCCAAGGCGACTGGCAACTGAAGAACAGTAAGATTCAGGCAGTGGTCCTGGCCGGCGGGCTCGGGACTCGGCTGAGACCGTACACATTCCTCCTCCCGAAGCCGATGCTCCCCGTCGGCCCGAAGCCGATACTGGAGCACATCCTGGAATGGCTGAAGCAGAACGGCATCATCGAGGTAGTTGTGTCCGTCGGGTACCTCGGGAAGATGATTCAGGACTACTTCAAAAGCGGGCGCGAGTGGGGAGTGAAAATCGAGTATGTCACTTCCCCTCCGTTGGGGACAGCGGGGCAGCTGAAGGCAGCCGAGGGCAGGATAAGGGGGAGGTTCGTCTGTCTATACGGTGACGCCCTTCTAGAATTGAACCTCCGGGAGGTCGTCGACTTCCACATCAAGCACGGGGCCTTGGCCACAATGACCCTTATGCACTACAGCACGGAACTGAGGTACGGCTTCATGAAGACTGACAGGGAAGGTCTACTGACTGGTTGGAAAGAGAAACCAACGGTGAGCGGTAATATCAACGTGGGGTGTTTCGTTATGGAAAAGGGTTTCCTCGAGTACATCCCTCGCCGTAAGATGTTCGGGATGGACCAGGCCTTCGGGAAAGCGATGGAATCAGGTGCTAAGGTGTACGGCATTCAGGTCGAGGGTCGTTTCATCGACATAGGAGACAGGAAGTCCTACAGAGAAGCCAACGACGAATACCTGAAGAGGATGGGCAAGGTGCTGTGACAGATTGAAACTCGTCGCTTTCGAAGACGACGCCACCATAGGCTTCGGTCCCCTGACGATGCTCAGGCACGTCGGCCAGTTGAACAGGGGCACTAAGACACTTCTTGAAGCAGTGCGCGCAAGTATTGCCGATTCCACCGATCTGGTCCTGTGGGGCCGGGACTGCCTCAAGGATGTCTGTAGAGAGTCGCTAGAGAGTGACTACAACGAAAGGGTCGACGGTCCGACGACCTTTGTCAACGCCAGAGCAAGACCAGGAAAGCTGCTTCTCGAGATGACCTCCAGGAAAACTCCCTTCGTCGCCGTGGCGGAAGGTCAGATGGTGGCAGCCAGGGTGAGCAAAGTATCATTGGTGCCGGGCCCGATAGGCAAAAGGGACGCCGTCAGGATCGGCAAGAGCGTCGAGAAGCTGGAGGCTCCTGCCGATAGCCTTTTCACAGGATATTGGGACTTGGTCCAAAGCAACGGACTCGCGATTGCTGAACAGGCGAGACGCTTCGAGGACCCGCTTTCACTACCAAGCGCAGTCGAGGTTAGAGGCCCGCGCTCCAATCTGAGGGTCAATGGAAGGGCCGATGTCGAGATGCATGTCACGTTCGACACCAGGTTGGGACCGGTCGTGGTCGAAGAGGGCGCTTCTGTAGAGAGCTTCTCCAGAATCATGGGCCCGTGCTACGTCGGCCCTAGGACCAAGGTCTACTCCGCCGAAATAGGCGGAGGAACGTCTGTCTTCGACGGCTGCAAGGTGGGTGGGCAGCTCGAGAATTCCATAATCATGTCACACAGCAACAAGACACACCACGGGTATGTGGGCGACTCGTATGTTGGCGAATGGGTCAACCTTGGAGCAGGTAGTACCTTCAGTAACTTGAAGAACACCTACGGGAACGTCAGGCTCAACGTTGGCCGAATGAGAATCGATTCGGGGATGCTCAAGCTGGGCCCGGCTGTCGGTGACATGTCCAAGGTATCCATCGGCGCATTGGTCTACTCTGGCAGGCTGCTCGGGACCGGATGTCAAGTCGCAGGTCTGGCCGACAAGAACGTGCCGAGCTTCACGTACTCCGACGGCTCCGGCCGAATGGTGGAGCTCCTGCTTGAATCAGTCCTAGAGACGCAAAGAAGGATGATGGAGAGACGGGGGAAGACCTTGACCAGGGCAGGTGAAGCCCTGATCCGGAAGGCATTCAGGGACACCACCGAGGAAAGACGGAAGGCTGGCGTGAGGAAGGGATACCTTTCGTGACAGACTCCCCCACGGCCACTGCCCTCGCGCGCGCGCGCGCGCATCGTCAACGTCCTTTCATAGGAGTTCGAAGGCCAAGCCCGTCCGTTGGTCACGTTCTGAGAGCTGAATCCATCTGGGGCCAGTGCGGACAAAAGCGCAGCGTGAAACGAATTGCGTGACCATTTCTCGCTTGGAAGGATACGCAATGTCGACCTCAGTAACGTCCACAAGGTCTACGAGAAATGGCCGGACATGGCACTCTCGGGGTTCGATGCTGAGTTCAACCTGCCGCGTACCGGGTTCCTGAAAGCGTACGTCTTGGGGATGGGCGGCTCCGCGGCCGGCGGCGACATCATTGCCAGCTGGATTTCTGACAGGCCTGAATTTGAGGTGGCTACGTTCAAGGGACAGCTGCCGACCAGGAACATGAGAGATGTACTCGCAATCGCCTGCAGCGCCTCTGGACAGACCAAAGAGACGATTGAGATGATGGAGGCAGCGGTCCGGAGAGGCGCAACTACGGTCTCCATCTCCGCGGGCGGGAAGCTCATGGAGGTCTCGAAGCGGCTTGGGGTTCCTCACGTCATGATGCCGGAGGTCGTTGCACCTCGCTATATGCTTCCGTTCATCATCTTCTCGTGCTTCTCGATCATCAACGAAGGTCTAGGACTCGACTGCGAAGACGAGGCTGAAGGCGCCTTCAAGGAGATGGAAGTCGAAAGACGGGTGGTTGGGATTAACGCTCCTGCATCCAAGAACCCGTCAAAACGACTGGCCCTCTCAGTCCTGGAAAAGACCCCCGTGATCTACGGCTCGAGACCTACTTTCGGAGCAGGAATCAGGTTCAAAAACGTCATCAACGAGAACGCGAAGAGACACGCGATCTTCGACGAGCTACCAGATGTATTCCACAACGAAATAGAGGCATGGAACGACCCAAGAAGGAAATTTGCGCCCGTCTTCCTCAGGCACTCTGCTGAGACCGAGCGCGACAGGGCCGGAGCTGATGCGATGGTGGAGATCCTCTCGGAGCTGGAGATGGATCCCGTGGAAGTCAGGGGAAGAGGAAAGTCGAGTCTCGCTCAGCTTGTCACCATGGTGTACAGGCTCGACATGGCCTCATACTACCTCGCAATCGGGACTGGCAGAGATCCGCTCCCGACCACGCTGATAAACCGTCTCAAAGAAAGAACATAACTGCTATTTTATTCCAACAAGCTGCGCCAGTTCCTTCCTTGAACTCGCGCCCAAGACCTGTGCTGCCCCTTCGGGAGAGATATCGCAGACATAGATGCCACCTCCCAGTTCGAGCCCAGACCACTTAGACCTCATTGGGTACACTTCTATGTGCCAGTGAATCTGTTTTGTCGTCTTCTTCTCCGAGGAACTGTGGAAGACCATAGTGAAGCTCGGAGCGTTCAGCGCCTTCGAAAGCCCGCCAAGGGTTGACCTGAGCATCAGTGCCAGATCCATCATCTCCTTCTGCGACAACTTCAGGAGGCTGGTCGTGTGCCTCTTGGGGTAGACCCAGAACTCGAAAGAGTGCGTGGAAACCCAAGGAGCGAAGGCAATGAAGAAATCTGTCGCTAGAATCTGACGGGGACCGCCCGTCTCCGACCCCACGACCTGACACATCGGACAGAGGCCTAGGTCGTTCAGAGAGGTCTGAACCGTGTCGGCCTCCACTTCTACCAAAGGGGGAACCCGAGGGGTAGTAACAATCTGGATGTTCGGGTGGACGGTCGTGGGGCTCCCTTCCTTTTCCGAATTGGCGTAGACCAGAACGTAGCTCACTCCCTTCTGCGAGTACAGCCATCTCACCTTGTCCTGAAGAGACGCAAGAATGTTTGTCCACTGCTCGATGTCGATTTTTGAAAAGGGCTGGTCGTGCTTAGGGGTGGCTACGAGAACGTAGTGATACCCCACGGCCGGCTCGCTGTAGTGCGGGGGCTCCCCATAGGATGGAGGGGCATTAGGAGTCACGACTGGATCCTTCGCGGGGAAGATCCTCACGGACCAATTCTTGATCGTGTCCCCTTCCGAATCCGTCTGCTTCAGGAGCGTGTCGCCCCGCTTCACCAGCACTAGGTCGGCCGGGAGTGTCATCTCCTCATTCCCCGGACAGTAGCTGCACTTCTCCGTCTTCTGTGGGATGACCTGCCCCGGCTTGAGCCCTCTG
>JBEKAG010000045.1:0-8344 GCA_050015955.1 Nitrososphaerales archaeon | reverse complement strand
CTGAACTCCAGCCTTGACGTGGCAAGCACTTACGTATTCTTCGGTTTCAAGGACGCGGGGACTCTGGTGAATAAGACATTCTATCTCCCACAGGTCAACTCCTTCAACATCGGACTCAAACCACGGACAAACGCAATTGGTAATTGGAACGGTTCGGCTACTATCATGTTCCAGTTCCAAGGTGCTTACCCTCCAAGGTTCCGAGTCCAGAACTCCAACGGGGTGTATGACCTCCAAGAAATGTTGGGGTTCCAATTACTGGTCTCCCCCACGAACTACCAACTTACCTTTCAGAACGAACTCAACGATATTCTTGCTGGGGCCATTGTCTTCTTTGGAGTGGTCGAAAGCCTTCTTCTCATAGTGGAGATTTGGCCGAAGGCCTTCGAAGACGAGTAGGAGCAACGCAAATACAACAAGCCCCATTCCAAACAGGAGGGCTTCGAACTCCAATTTCGGATTCGGCTCGATGAGACTGAGTATGATGTCTCCGTAGATTATCAAGACACCACAGACGCCGAAAGAGAGTTCCAGTATCCTTAGGCCACGTCCAGCCACTTACGCGCCAGCCTCCATTCTCACGATTGAGAATGGAACTGTTAACTCGCTGGAGATGGGAGAACTCGGTGCTCTCATCTCCGCAGAAGTTACCAGTTCCGCGCGCGCGCCCGCACAGGGCGCTGTATGAAATGACGAGATTGCTGGAAGGACGAAGACCTGAAGCAAAGCCGAAGGCCTATTTCTGCAAAAACTTTGCCTGCAAGCTTCCTGCCGACAGCGCCGGATCTCTGAGAGCCCAACTAGCTAAGATTATGAGTTAGCCCTTAAAACAGTCACCGCGAAGCGGTCGGTTCATGGCTGGGACGTGGGAGATTCGGGGGATCTTCGGCAACGAGTTCGCTATGGAGGAGGCCATCGAGGAGCTCAAGAAGCAAAAGGGCTTCGAGTGGGCGGCATTGGACAGGAGGAATTTGTCTGTGAGATTCGTTGAAAGAGATGGCGAAACCGAGGAGAGTGTGAAGCGGATACTTGAGACATATCATGGCTTCATCGAGCACGAGGGCCCCCTAGGGCAGTATGACAGGGTGAAGCAGAAGGAGCGGGACAAGAAGCGGAAAAAGGATGAAGAAAAAAGGAAGCGCCGAGAAAAACACTAGCAGAGGACTCTCGAAACTCTAGGCTCCGGGAAGAGTGACGACCACGACACAGGGAGACCTGCTGACGATGTCGTACGCGCGCGCGTGGCCAGCTCAGCGTAACAAAGACCAGTGCAGACGTAGACTATCGCAGCGATTGCAAACGCTATTGGAGAGACGACGCCCGCAAAGAAAGCAATCACTCCTAGAACCACGTAGATGTCCGCTCCTACGTCGGCGTAGCCCATCGAGAAGGAGCCCCAAGTGCCGATCTCGCGCTTTAGTTCGTGGGAATCCTCCTCTGATTGGGACAAACATCACAGCAGTCTCCAGGGACTTTCGGCGGCATTCCGGGCGGCGATTTAACGGTTCCCAGGGTGCGCGAGTGGTTAATTATGCAGAGACTCAGGTCGGAAGAATGTGGGAACCGTTCTCGGAGTGAAGAGGGACCTCGCGATCCTGTACCTCTCGATGCTCACTTCTCGGGTGGGTTTCGGAGTGATAATCATAATCTTCCCTGCCTACATCTCTAGAGCCTCCGACCTAGGTGTGGCAGGCGCGTTGGCCCTCTACCCTCTCATGGAAGCAGTCACCGCCCTGCCAGCAGGAAGACTCTGCGACACGAAAGGCAGGAAGGTGGTCTTCGTTGCCTCATTGGGTTTTATGGCGCTCCTGATGGCATCGATAGGGCTAACCAAGAGCATCTACGCAGTAGCGTCGATTCACGCAGCCATGGGTGTGGGTGCTGCGGGAGTCACTGTGTCGACCTTGACGATGGTGACAGACCTCACCGGAGGGGGCAACAGAGGCGCAGGGATGGGCGCTTTCGACTTCGCGAATGTAGGCGGGTATGCGCTCGGTTTGGTGATTGGTGCCAGGCTGGAGCGGTTCTTCTCCACCGACCTCGGTTCTGCCTTTTTCGTAACCGGCCTTGCGGTCGCGGTCGCCTTCGCGATGGCCGTCCTAGTCCTCAGGGAGCCTTCTCATCCGCAGAGAACGCTGGGGAGCGGCTTGAATCCGTTCAAGGCGCTTGACGCCCGGGCAAAGACCACTCTGCCGATTTGGCTTGGGATTACGACACTGCTCGGGGTAGTCTTCTTCCTGCCAAGGGCCTTCAACAGAGTAGGACTAGGAGCGGGTTCGACTGCGGGCCTTCTGGTGCTGGGGGTCGTCGTGCTGGGTCTGGGAGCGGTCGGATTCGGGGCCCTCTCAGACAGGATTGGAAGGGGAAGAGTCATGCTGATGGGAATAGTCGGTCTGCTGGGGCTCCTGCTCGTTCTTTCGGTCTCGTTTGAAAGTGGCGGTCTACATTCAGTCGTGAGGAACCTGCCGGTTCTGGGACTCTTCGTCCTGATGACGTCGGCGCTCGTTCCCACGATACTCGCGACTGTGGGCGACGGAGCGATGCTCGAGCGAAGGGGATTCGCGATGGGTCTGTATAGCGTGATGCTGAGCGGGGGTTCAGCGCTTGGGACACTCGTCGCAGGCATCGCGCACTCGGCTTTCGGGCTGGCTGGGATCTTCGAGGCTTCGACGGCGATCTTCTCCGTCGCCTGCGCAGTGAGCCTAATCCTGTGGCTTGGAACTCGCGCGGACGGGTCCTAGGAAACCATTATAGTTTCACGAAGAGGCCGTTGGCTTGCTGCGGGGGTCGCCCAGCCTGGTCAACGGCGCGAGGCTTAGGACCTCGTCCCTCAGGGGTTCGTGGGTTCGAATCCCACCCCCCGCACTGCATTTTGGGCGGAGATCTCCGTTCTTGTCAGACGGCTGAGCCATCCTCACAATTGAGTTCTTCCACTCGGCATACTGAGTTAGATTCCCCAACTAGACTGAGAATAAGAACTCGTGCTTCAAGGCGCTTATAACGAAGTCTCAATCAGAGATGTTCGGTCTTGAGAGATATCGATTCATCGAAGATTCCGCCTGCTGTCCTACTTCTCTTCACCGTTCTAGGTTCTACGCTTGCCTTCTCCTCCCCCCCTGTTGTCGCCTCCGTCGGATGCGGCGCTACCATCACGAAGAACACGACCTTGAGTGCGAACATCGGTCCCTGCCCAGGTTACGGACTCGTCATAGGTCACGACGGCATAACCCTAAACTGCAACGGGGAGACGATGACCGGCACAAGCACAAACACTTACGCAGGGATCTATCTTAGTGGGAGAACAGGAGTCACGGTCGAGAACTGCCACGTTACGGCATTTCGCTATGGCTTTTACATTCTCAGCTCTTTAAACGACACCCTCACCGGGAACACTGCAAACAGTAACAGCTGGCGCGGCTTCTGGATTTCGAGCTCTTACAGCAACACTCTCACCGGGAATACGGCGAACAGCAACACCGTCGGCTTCTACGTTTCAGACTCTTCCAACAAAAACACCCTCAGTGCCAACACGGCGAGCAACAACAATTACGATGGATTCTTCCTTCTCAGCTCCTCCTACGACACCCTGACCGGGAACACTGCGAACAACAATCAAATCAATGGCTTCTACCTTCGTGGCTCTTCTAGCAACACCTTCACCAACAACACTGCGAATAACAATAAGTACTACGGTTTCTGCCTTAGTTCTTCCAACAAGAACAAACTCACCAAGAACATTGCGAACGGCAATCACGATGGATTCTTCATTCTCAGCTCTTCCTATGACATCCTAACCGGGAACACTGCGAACAACAATCAAATCAATGGCTTCTATCTTCGTGGCTCTTCTAACAACACACTCATCGGGAACACCGTGACCAGTAACCGGATTATTGGCTTCGCCCTTTACAATTCGTCCAGCAACACACTCACAGGGAACGTAGCACGCAGCATGCTTCCACGCGCTCTTCAAATCGGCTTCAACCTTGAAGCCTCTTCTAACAAGAACAAACTCAGCGGGAACACAGCAGACGACGACAATATGGGCTTCGGCCTTTTCAAATCCAACAGCAACACCCTCACCGGGAACACGGCGAACAATAACAGATACCGCGGCTTCTGGATTAAGAGCTCTTACAGCAACACTCTCACCGGGAATACGGCGAACAGCAACACCGTCGGCTTCTACGTTTCAGACTCTTCCAACAAAAACACCCTCAGTGCCAACACGGCGAACAATAATACTCTCGGCTTCTACGTTTCAAGTTCTTCTTACAACATACTCGCCCACAACGCGGCGAGCAAGAATGGCCACTATGGCTTCGCGCTTACCAGTTCTCTCAGTAACACGCTCAATTACAATACAGCGGACAAGAATGGCCTCCACGGTTTCTTCCTTGACAGCGCGTCCAAGAGCAACAAACTCACTGGAAACGCGGCGAATAGCAACAACCATTTTGGTTACTATGACAGCTCCTCGGGTGCAGGCACTCGTCGAACGGCGAATATTTACACGAGTGCAGAGTGCAGTAGCAACAAGCTTGGAGGCTCAAGCCCGTCCGGGCTTGGTGCCCCACAACCCTAGGTGGCTTCGACTCTACGCTAGACTCCGCGCGCGGCGTGGCACAAGCTATGACCTTTCGGCCACGCGGATTCGCGCATCTACGACCACTGCCCCCTCCCCATCTTGGAGCACCATCAGAGGATTGAGGTCGAGTTCTGCCACCTCAGGGATTTCTTCCACCATCTGCCCAAGTCGAAGGATGGTTTCTTCGAGCGCCCCGACATCGCACTTGGGTGCTCCTCTGTAGCCGTCCAGCAGCGGGTACGTCTTCAGGGAGCGGACCATCCTCTCCGCGTCCTGCTTTGTCAGTGGGACGAGCCCGACGGAGACGTCTCTGATCATTTCGATGAGGGTCCCACCCGCTCCGCAGGCTATCAGTGGTCCGAAGGTCTGGTCGTGGGTAGCGCCCACGAACATCTCTACCCCACCATAGACCATCTCCTGAACTAGAAACCCGTTGACCACGAACCCATTCCGTCTAAGACGGTCAGACATCTCTTTCGCGACCTCCTCCACTTCGCTGGCAGCGAGTCCGACCTTCACAGCCCCCGCGTCAGTCCTGTGAAGCAGTCCCGGAGCGATCACTTTGACGGCGACCTTCCCAGAGAATGCGCGTGCGGCGTTGGCCGCGTGTTCCGGACTGTCAGTTTGTATCGACCTAACGACTGGAATGCCATAGCACTTCAGGAATGCGTCTGTGTCCACTGGACTCAACCAGTCTTTCTTAGCGCCCAGCGCCATGGCCACCATCGCGCTGGCTTCGCTCCTCCTAACTGCGAAGTTCGGCCGGAAGCCCTTAGGACTCTTTAGCCAACTGCCATAGTCCGTGACTCGTGCCAGTGCCTGCGCGGCCAACTCGGGAAACGGGTATGACGGGATGCGGATGGTCCCGTCAGAGAGTTCGCCGGAAACGCCCTTGCTTGCCATGAACGTGCTTAAGATTGGTAGCCTCCGACCTACACCTCGTGCTCCTCGCAGTATCTCGGAAGCCACCTGCCCCGGCTCCTCCTCCAACGGAGGGATGTATATTACCATCAGACTATCGACCTCCTCGTCAACCGCCACAGCCTGAATCGCGTTAGCGTAATCTACAGGAGTGGCTGCACCGCTCATGTCGACCGGGTTCTTCGTACTCGCAATTGGCAGAAGGAACTTCCTGAGCTGCTTCTGAGTCTGCAGGGACAGCTCAGACACCCTCAATCCCAGACTCTCACAAGCGTCGGCGGCGAGAATTCCAGCACCACCGGCGTTGGTAATTATCGCGACCTTGTTGCCCTTGGGCACGGGTTGTGTCGAGAGGAGGGCGGCAACATCGAACATCTCATCTAAGGAGTCAGTCCTAATCACACCGGACTCTCTGAACAAGGCGTCAACGGTGACATCAGAGGCAGCCACCAGAGCTCCGGTGTGCGATTGTGTTGCCCGAAAGCCGGCGGCCGAGCGGCCGCTCTTTACGGCCACTATTGGTTTCTTCCTGGTGACTCTCTTGGCCAATCTGGCGAATCTCCTCGAGTCCCCGAATGATTCGATGTAGAGCAAAATGAGCTCGATATTGTCATTGTTCTCCCAGTATTGCACAATATCGTTTCCGGACACGTCCGCCCTGTTGCCGGCTGACACAAACTCGGCTAGACCGATGCCGAGCCTATTCGCAAGGTCGATGACTGCGATGCCGAGCGCCCCAGACTGGGACCAGAAGCCGATCTTTCCAGGAATCGCTTTGTAGCCTGCGAACTGTCCGTTGAGACTCACTTTGGGATCCGTATTGATTATTCCCATGCAATTGGGACCTATCATGCGCATCCCAGAATCCCTGCAAATCTTGACAAGTCTCTTCTGAAGTTCTGCGCCTTCAGCGCCTATCTCGGCGAACCCGGATGAGATTACGACAAGCGCACGCACGCCCTTCTTGGCACACTGCCGGGCGACTTTTGCTACGAACCTAGCAGGGACGACGATAAACGCGAGGTCTACCAGACCCGGGCATTCGAGCACGGATCTGTATGCGGCTACCGACTGAACGACGGTGGCGGCTCTGTTCACGGGGTAGACCGGACCGTTGAAGTCTGCTTCGATGAGGTTCCTGAAGAGTTCCCCACCTATCGAGCCTTTCTCTCTAGACGCACCGATGACCGCTATGCTCCTCGGCGTGAAGAAGTGCCCCACGGCAGCGGTTGGTGTCTTGCTATCCTGTTGCTCGAATGCCTCCAGCGCCGCGTGAGTCACGGATGTCGGAAACACCACTCTAATCTTCCCTGGCAGGATGCTCGACCGGATCGGAAAACCCAATTCCCTGATGTAGTCCATAATCGCATAACTCTCTGCTCTCACGGTCACTTCAAACACCCTTACGCTGGAGGCCGCGGCAACCTGTGCGAGTCTCTTCAGAAGCGCCGTTGCTAGGCCCTTTCGTTGATAGGCGTCGGCGACGATTATCCTCACCTCAGCCGTGTCTGCACCTGAAATCACGTACCCTGCCTGGGCTATCAAAGATCCTTCGTATTCTCCTACTAAACTGAACCGCTTCTCCCCGGGAAGAAGCCCATCGACGAGGCCGACTCTGGCTCTGGGATGACCAAGGAAACACGATTTCACCGTGCCATGAGACAATCCCGCCACGAAGTCTGCCATCTGTGCTCTGTCGTCATCTTTTGCTTGCCTCACGTGAATGACGGTGCCGTCCTTCAGGACCACGTCTTCCTCAGGCTTCGTCGAATCCCCTTCTCAGTAATACGAGACGTTGCAGCACCTATAAAGACGTCTCGCGAGCTGATCTGATAGCCGAGGGGTCGTTAGCGCGCGCGAACTCTAGTACGAGATTCCGTACAGTTGCGGGCTATTAAGATCACCTACGCAACATACAGCTCTAGAGACCTGTGGCTACGGTCTGCCGTTGGTCGTCGATCTCAATGCTGAGTTCCCCATTTTCTCAAGCCTCTTTTCAGCCCAGTCGAACGTCTCTGAGAGACCTTCAGAGAGAAGGGTCGTTGGGCTCCAGCCGAGGACGCTCCTTATTCTCTTCAGGTCAGGCATTCTGTTCAGAGCCCCCTTGGGTTTGGAGTCGTCGAACTTCAGAGCGATGTCTTTCTTCGAGAGAAGGACTATAAGTTCGGCAAGGTCCCGAACGGTGATTTCTTCCGTTGATCCCACATTGACCGTGAGGTTCCCCCGTTTACTGACGTACTTCTCTAGTCGCATGAGCGCGTCGAGCACATCGTCTATGAAGACGAAACAGCGCCTCTGGCTCCCGTCTCCCCAGACAATGAAATCCTCATCCGGATATCTGACTGCCTTTCTAATCAGGGAAGCTATTACCTGGCTCCTGTCAGGCTTCAGGTAGATGTTCCTGCCGTAAGCATGGAAGATCCTGGCGACACCGTAGGAGATATCAGGCATCAGGGATAGTTGTTTCTCGGCGAGGTACTTCGCCCAACCGTATCCCCCCTCTGGGTTTACCTTACGCTCAGTGTCTTCTTCTCTGAATTGGACGCGAGACCCTAACTGTTCGTCGAATGGGTAGACCGAGACGCTCGAGGCGAAAATCACCGTCCCGACGCCGTTCTCGAGGCACGCCTTGAACACGTTGGCGTCGATGATGAGATTGGATTGCAGCGCGACGAGTTCGCGTTCGTTCGAACCATGGAGGTAACTCACGCTTCCGACTTCAGCTGCGAAATGGAAGACTGTCTCGGCCTTCCGAAGAGACTCCTTCGCGAACTGATAGTTCATCAAATCTCCTGGAGAGCACTTCTGTTTGACCCCCAATTCCCTGAGGTTTTG
>JBEKAG010000044.1:0-8463 GCA_050015955.1 Nitrososphaerales archaeon | reverse complement strand
GTGAACACCTTCGCTGCCGCAGCCTCGGCTAGGGCTGGCTTACCCTCCCTTTTGAGCCAGGCAACCGTGTAGATCAACAGGCGGGCAGCTTCGAGCCGCAAGTACATGTCGGCGATCTTGTTTGAAATGGACTGGAACTTGCCGATTGGTTGCCCAAACTGCTGCCTGGTCTTGGCGTAGCCGATGCAGGTCTCGAGCTGGCGCTGCATCGCACCGATCGCACTTGCAAGTATGCAACTGCGTTCCCACTCCATCGATGAGTTGAATATCGACATGCCGGCACCCTCGGGTCCCAAGCGGTCGTCGACTGGCACCTTGCAGTCGTCGAGCACAATCTCTCCCATGGGCGAAGTTCTCAGGCCCATCTTGTCCAATTCGCGGCTGACCGCAAAACCAGGGGTGTCTTTCTCCACTAAGAACGCGCTTGTGCTTGCGAAGCCGTGACCAGGTCTGAGTGTCGCGAATACAATTACAACGTCTGCGATGGGAGCGGTGGTAATGTAGAGCTTCGAGCCATTGAGCACGTAGTAGTCACCCTGTCGCTCAGCCCTGGTTCGCAAGCTGAATGCGTCCGAGCCTGAACCTGCCTCGGTCATCGCATGCACTCCTACTAGGTCCCCGGATACAAGCCCAGGAAGGTACCTGCGTTTCTGACCCGGCGTGCCGAACTCGGTCAGGGGCAGCTCCAAGCTCCACATCTGAGCATTAAGCGAGAATATCAGCCCGTTATCCCTGCAGGCATAGCCTAGTCCCTCCATCAGAGAGACTGTGGTGACGATGTCTGCTCCACCGCCTCCAAACTCTTTTGGCACTGGTAACCCTTGGATCCCGAACTTGGCACAAGCGCGCCAGGCATCCCGAGAGAACTCCCCTTCTCTGTCTCGACGGCGAACGTCTTGGTTGAGTTCTCTCTTTGCAAACTCAATCACAGATGCCTTCAGCGATTCCTGCTCTTCCGTGAATGCAAAGTCCATGCAAAGTCTCCAGTAATGTCAGCTAAGACCTACAGTCTTTTGAAGCTATTTGAGTTGATTTGCCGTTATCGTGGTAGTGAAATGCGTCTCTGGGAATCATATACTCTTGCGTGAGAGCCCTCGTCGAGTCGCGCGCGCGCACTCACTTCTCAGTATCCGGCTTTGCGGTCGACGATATTGCGCAACGTTTCGCCCTTTGAGTACCTCTCAAGGTTGTCGTCGAGTATCGCGACAGCCCTCAGTAACGAGTTGTCGGACCTTCCAGAGCAATGAGGGGTTACGATCACATTTTTCATTTTCCAGAGTGGCGAGTTGCCTGGAAGAGGCTCCTCTTCAAAAACGTCCAGCGCCGCACCGCCCAACACGCCATCCCGCAGGGCCTTGATCAGGTCCTTTTCGATCACGGTCGACCCCCTTCCAACATTGATGAAGATGGCCCCCTTCTTGAAGCTCTGGAATCTTGCGGAGTCGAACATTCCTTTGGTTTCAGGCGTGAGAGGGAGCGAGTCGACAACGATGTCGGATGCCGCCACCGCGCGATTCAACTCACGTGCAACCAGGATTTCATCGATGTATTCTCCATAGCCGGGAATCTTGAGCTCCGGCGAAACGTCCCGCCTTACTCCTAGAACGTGGATGCCAAAACCACTCGCCCTTTTGGCAATCTCGAGGCCGACATGACCTAGACCCACGATAGCCATAGTCATTCCGTAGATTTCTCGAAGGCCGCCTTCATCATCCTTGGGAACCTCCCATCTCCGGTGTTCCTGGTTCTGGAGTACCTCCTTCATCCGTCGACTAAGTGCTAGAATTGTCGCGAAGACATGCTCGGATACCTGGATACCGTACGCCCCGGCTGAATTCGTCAGGACCAGGGATTCTTTGCCCCTGACCGCTTCCAAAGTGAGGTACCCGTCGACCCCAGCGGTCAGAATATGCAACCACCTGCATCCAGTTGCGGCCGAAATTACCTTCTCGTTTGGGGATGCTACCACGAGAACGTCTGCCTTGCCCGCCGACAGGAGGTCGTCACGCTTCGGGTCTATGGTCTTGAACTCGTAGGAATTCCCGTGCCGTTCCTGTAACTTGCGAAGAGGAGCATCAGGGATCCTGAAGGCAAGGAGTACCAACATTCGGTCCATTACAGGGCAGCCAACTCCCCTTCAGTACGGTCCCCATGGTTAAAAAGGGAATCACGTCGTCATGGGAAAAGCGCGCGTACCTCACAAATTCGTTTCATGTGTCTATATTACTTATAACGATGGCGCGATTGAGCAAGTCATAGGCGAGTGCAAATTGAGAAACCTGTCTGTCGCCATAGTCGGTCTCGGATATGTCGGGCTGACAACAGCTGCGTGCTTCGCGGGCAGGGAGATCAGGGTTATCGGGGTGGACGTCGATGAGACTAGGGTAAGGAAGATACGGAGGGGGGAACCGGTAATCAGGGAGCGCGGGCTGCAGCCCCTGTTGGACAAGGTGCTCAGGGCAGGTCGCCTCGAGCTTAGAACAGACTTCACCAAGCTGAGCGAGACAGACGTCTCTTTCATCACCGTCGGCACTCCGGGCAAACCAGACGGGAGCATAGATACCCACTACGTTGAGGACGCGGCGAGAGAGATAGGGCGCTCTCTGCGGTCGAGGAACGACTTCCATCTGGTCGTGGTGAAGAGCACCGTAGTGCCAGGCACTACGGTTGGGAGGGTCAGGCCCATTCTCGAAACAGAGTCGAAGAGCGGGGTCGGGGACACGATCGGCCTCGCAGTGAACCCTGAGTTCCTGTACGAAGGGTCCGCAGTCCAGGACACCTATCAGCCTGAAGCCCTGGTCGTGGGCGCATCCGACAAGAGATCTTCCAGCCTACTGTTCGCGCTGTACAGGAAGTTCTACGGAAGGCTGCCTCCAACGGTGAACACAACGCCCGAGAACGCAGAATTGATCAAGTATTCCATTAACGCGGCTCGCGCCCTCCAGGTGAGTTACGTCAATTTCATCGCCAACATTTGCTCCAGGATCGAGGGGGGTGAGATGCGTGACGTGGTGGCAGGGCTCGCGAGAGTGGCCAAGCTTGACAAGAGGTACCTCGGGGCCGGGCTGGGGTACGGTGGGAGCTGCCTTCCGAAGGACACGAAGGCGTTGATAGCATTTGCAGAGTCAATCGGCGAAGACGCATCACTGCTCGGTTCGGCTGTCAGGATGAACGAAAAACAGGCGGATGAAGCAGTGAAAATGGCGCGAAAACTCGCGGGAGACCTAAACGGGAAGAGGGTTGCTGTTCTTGGCCTCGCCTTCAAAGCACGCACGGACGACGTCAGGGAGTCCACTGCCATCCGGGTGATCGGGGCTCTTCTCGACGAGGGTGCGAACGTGGTAGCCTATGACCCCGAGGCGGTCAGGAATGCGAGGTCTCTTCTGGGGAACAAGATCGCCTACGCAGCGTCCGCAAAGGAGTGCATCACCGGAGCCGACGTCTGCATCGTAGCGACGGGCTGGGAGGAGTTCAAGGCTCTAAAGCCGAGTCAATTCCAGAGACTCATGAGGTCCCCAACAATAGTGGATGGCAGGCGGATATTCGACCCGAAACACTTCAAGGCCAGAGGAATTCCCTTCCTGAGGGTCGGGACAGCGGCGAGCACCTCGCTTGCGAGAGTGTCTTGACAACTCCTTTATGCAAAGGCGAGCTAGCCAATTCAGAGTCGAAGGGTTTGGCCCTCGATGCAGTGTCCGTGGACAACAAGGTTGTGGTGGTTGGTCGTGAGAGAATGGGCACAGAGAAGCGGACGCTGGTTGTGGCGTGCGTAGTCTACAGTGGGATGGTACTACTCTTCACCTTGATTTCGCTTTACACAGCTCCCCAAAATGCAAAGATAGGGACCTTTCGGCCTGTCCCGACAATACCACTCCATGAACTGATTTTGGTCTTGCTGGGGTTCGGACTCGGCTTGATCATTTCGGTTACTCTGGCGAAGCTTGACCTCGGACTTGTCATTCTCGCGCCTGCGTTAGTGGTGCTGACCGATCTCGACCACCTTCCGGCCTACCTCGGTCTTGCCCAGCCGATAAGACCGGCGCATTCAATCATCTTCATTATCTGCACAGTAGCACTCATGGCAACGGTAATAAGAAAGGTGAGCGTGGAGCTGGTCTCGTTGTCGGCATTCTTCGCCCATCTCTCCGCCGACGTCGGAGTCTTTCCCCCGTTCTCTCCCGCTTCTTTTCAGTACTACAGCATCGGAGAATTCAGGTTCCCTGCCCTCCTCGCGGCGGCCGTATTTGCACTTGCTGCTGGATTTGTCGTGAGGCGCAACAGGCAGGGAGGGGTTGTCTGAATTGGCACGCTCGAAGACAGCCATGCACTCTGAAGGGGGCATCCTGGCCGGCTCCGTTCAGGAACTGAAGAAGAGGCTGAGGTCAGGAGACCTAAGAGTGGCCGTAGTTGGGTTAGGACGTATAGGGCTGCCTACTGCAGCGGTTTTCGCCGATGGAGGCGCTACTGTAGTAGGACTCGACATCCAGAGGAAGGTGGTGCAGGAGACGAACTCGGGGAAGTGTGCCTTGGCGGACGAGCCAGGCCTCCCAGAGCTTGTGAAGAAGAATACTCGCAGAGGGCGACTTAGGGCTACCCTCAGTCCTGCCGAAGCCATTGCGTCGGCCGACTTCGTGATTATCTGCGTCCCAACTCCAGTTGATCAAATGAAGTCTCCCGATTATTCAGCCGTGATAGCTGCATCTCAGGTCACAGGGGAGTCTCTCCGCAAGGGCAGCGTAGTCATCGTGGAGAGTACAATCGGCCCTGGAATCGCAGAGGGAGTAATCCTGCCGATACTCGAAGAGAAGTCGGGAATGAAAGTAGGGGTTGATTTTGGTCTCGCAAGCTGTCCCGAACGTTCTGACCCGGGGAACATCTTGGCAAACATGGGATCAATCCCGCGGATAGTTGGGTCGACGGATCCGAAGTGCACTGAGCTAGTGGCTGCCCTATACGAGTCCGCCCTCGGGGTGAAAGCGATTAGAGCGAGCAATCCCAAGACAGCCAACGCAATCAAGCTCACAGAGAACCTGTTCAGGGACGTCAATATAGCCCTGGCCAACGAATTCGCGCTGTTGTTCGAGGAACTCGGGATAGATACGATGGAAGTCATCAAGGCTTGCGCAACGAAGCACAATTTCATGCCGCATTATCCAGGGGTCGGCGTAGGTGGACCGTGCCTCCCCAGCAATTCGTACTACCTCATTGGTGAAGGAATGAAGACAGGCTACGTCCCGAACCTCATCAGGATGGCAAGGGAAACCAACGACAGAATGCCGGATCACGTCGTCGAACTCGTCTCCGAGGCTCTCAACGACGTAGGGAAGACCGTTCGTGGCTCCAAGGTGGCGGTCTTGGGGGTTTCCTACAAACCAGGAATGAAGGACATCCAGCTCACTCCTGTGGAAAGGGTCGTGAGCCGGCTGACTGATATGGGCGCTTCGATTTCACTCTACGACCCCATGTTCAAAGGAGAGAAGGTCTTCGGGCTCCCCGTGTGCAAGAGTCTCGAGGAGGCGTCGAAGGCCGCTGACTGTATCGTCATCGGGACAGCCCACAAGGAATTCGAAACACTCGACCTTGGCCGCCTTGCTAGGCTCGCTGCGAAGAAGGCCGCCTTCGTCGATGGAAGAAACGTGGCGAACCCGAAGGAGGCCACTAAACAGGGATTCGCGTATAGGGGCGTAGGGCGGAGATACGTCTGAGCACAACAGTACTCAGTCGTCAACAATGGGATCAAGACGAACCTGACTCGCTACGAAGTGACACTTGGTCTGTGTAGTCACACGGCGGGCCGCGTCGTGAGACGAGCTCGGTAGTTCCAAGCGTCAATCAGGGCGATGCCAAAGACTACGACCGAACCGAGATGCTCGAGAACATCCAATTGATACCAAGACGATTCGACTATTGATTGCACTGCGCCCAGGGGTATGTTCTGAGCGTAACTGAGGAGGAATGCAAGTGCTAGGAGCAAATAGATTCGCAACGCCCTTCTGTTCAGTTTGATTTCGCCGCTCGAGACCTCGCGCACGGAGAAGTACATGAATCCGAGCGTGGCCACGTGGAAGATGACTTCGAGTGTATAGTGAGGAAGAACCGGGTGGAACCTTGTGACTTCAGGCCAGGTGAAGACCGAGTCGAAGTCGACCGGTGCATCGTCGACGACTGACCAGAAGTATCCAAGGAAAGCGAACAACAAGAACCTGTCGCTTCTTCTGCTGAAGAGGACGCACCCTAGCGCCAGCGGAGCCACAACGCCAATCAAGAAGGTCGAGTAATCGAAGGTCTGATTGTAACCGACGTAGACTTCGGTGGCACCCAAGGCAGCGATGGCGGTGGCTACCGATGCCAAGCGGCGAAGCCAAGCTGGCCTATTCAAGACGCTCTCCTTCGTGCACGCGATCCAACCCTGTGAAACGCCCGCAGGGCTGTCGTCATCGGAAAACCCTTAAGTCTCTTTGACGAGAGGGATGAAACGCTTGAGGTTTTTCTCGAAGGCCTGGTCCGCGCCCTCGTCTATCGGGAGCACCTTGGGAGCAGATGTGGTCGCAAGGCCAGCAATTCAAATGAGTTCCGGTTCGGTCAGTTCTCTTCCGGAGGACGTTGTCAGCAGGCTAGGAGCGTCGGCTGGCACAAGCCCTCTCTTCAGTCCGTTTGTGGTGGCCGGGAAGTCAGGCGTAAAACACAGTTTCACCCTCGGAATGAAAGACTCTGTCTCAGTTGTGTTTGCGTGCGACGTCGTAGTCGGCCCAGCCCCGATTGATGAGACAAAGGTCCTTTCTCTGTTCATCAAGGTCTATGACGCGAACGCCAATCATGTGGTTCTTTGCGCAGTTCCCTCGCTTACCCCCGAAGCGAAGAAACTGGCATCCCAATACAAGATGGTAGTCCTCGAGGCCCCGGACAGGGAGCAGGTCATTGCCAAACTGCCGGACATCCTGCGAAGTATGCTCAAGGAAAGATAGGTCCATCTTCCACCCAGTGCACTTCCTGTGTCCCCATCTTTGCCGCGCGCGCGCGCCGCTCATGCCTAGCAATCTTGACTTTCCGGATTGAAACCAGAGCCCGGCTAAAAGATTGATAAACCAAGGCCAAAATGGCAATCGAGTTACACACTTGCGGACTGTTTCAGGGGTTCTTAGAGATTGAACTGTGAGTTCTGTGGGCGAGAAGAATCTCTTCCCTTCGTGTGCAACTATTGCGGGGGGACCTTTTGCGCTGACCACAGGCTCCCCGAAGCGCACCAGTGCAAAGGAGACCTCGCCCAGAAACGGACACTAACGGCACCCCCCACTACGACTTTCACCTGGTCAGACTCGAGCTATCCTACTGCACCGGCGATTAAGCCTGGCAGCCCGTTCTCCGAAGTGGAGGTCAGAGACATCTTGGTCGCCTACCTGGGCCTCGGGGTGGCGTTCTTCATCGCCTTCGTCGGAATCGGTACAGTCCTAAGCCTTAAACCCGGAAACTTCTTCGTCAAAATCCCTCGTATAGATCTCAGCCCCTTCCAGGTTCTCGGGGTCTCCCTCATCGCCGTGGGCCCTGGATTTGTTCTCCATGAATTGAGTCATAAATTCACGGCACGCAGGTACGGCTATTGGGCGGAGTTCAGAGTGTGGCCTTTGGGCCTTCTCCTTGCGCTCGTGACCTCGATGATCGGTTTCATCTTCGCTGCTCCCGGCGCCACATACATCTCTGGAATCAACATCACGAAACCCGAGAACGGCAGAATCTCGATAGCTGGTCCGCTTACCAATGTGGCCGTCGCGCTTGCCTTCTTTCCTTTGCTCGTATTTGGGGAAGGTTTCTGGGGATACTTAGGATCCTACGGTGTCTTCATCAACATCTGGCTTGCTATCTTCAACATGCTTCCGATAATGCCCCTTGATGGGGCGAAGGTATTCTCCTGGAGCAAAATCAGGTGGGTCCTTCTTTTCGCCCCGCTGATGATCATCTTCCTCTACTTAGTTGGGGTATTTGGTTAGAGCCGCAAGCAGGACACGGTAAATCAGACTACACTTATCTGTTAAGCTAGGTTCACTAACTAACCTAATGTATCATCATGCATACCTTAACGGTGGATGTCGGTCTTTCCCCCTTTTGACGTGATTGGGGTTTTGTCCGACTGGGCTCTTTCCGCCAGAGCGTACAGACGGAACAAGGTCCCGATACGGAAGAAGATCGTGGCCGCTGCGCTCTGCAGTGGCGGTTACTCTTACCGTGATGTCGCGTCCATGGTGGGAGGCATCTCCTATGTGGCGGCAAGAGATGCCTACCTTTCTCTGGTAACGAGTCTCCCGGAAGAGACCCGGAAGCATAGGCGCGAGGTTGCAATCGACGGTTCTGAGGCAGCGATTGAGGGTCGCAGTTACTATGTTTGGCTGGCACGCGATGTCGACACGGGAGGTATCCTTGCTTTCCACGGCTCGCCTACCGGTTCGGCAGAAGACGGAGCTCGTTTTC
>JBEKAG010000043.1:0-8465 GCA_050015955.1 Nitrososphaerales archaeon | reverse complement strand
GTCCGACATCGTCGGAGAGAGGGGGCTGTTGATAGGCGTCGAGTTCTCACCCCGCGTGGCAAGGGAGTTCGTGGAGAAAGTCGCCAAGCAGCGCAAGAACGTGATACCGTACGTCGCTGATGCCCGGGACCCCTCGAAGTACAACATCTCTGAGGTCGACTTGGTCTACTGTGATATCGCTCAGCCAGATCAGACCGAGATCGCGATGGAGAACTGTAGGGCGATGCTGAAGCCTGGGGGGAGGCTACTCCTCGTGGTGAAGGCGAGGAGCATCGACGTTCTCAAGAAGCCTGAGAGGGTCTTCGTAGAGGAGAAAAGGAAGCTCGATGAGGCCGGGTTCACGGTCGAGTCGACAATTGAACTGAGCCCCTTCGAGAAGGACCACGCCCTGATACTCGCTATCCGCTAGTAGGGGGCAAGGAGGCTCTGCCGGAACTTGCCCCAGGTCTTCCAGCTCTTTCTGGCGTACTCGGGGAGCGGCTCGCCCTTTCGCATCCGTTCGATGAAGAAAACCCTCGTCGATGGGTCTGATGGATACCCGGATCCGAAGTCGCCATGTTTCCTCCTCAGCTTCTCCACCTCCCTGTCCCTCTCGACTTTTGCGATGATAGAGGCAGCCGAGACGATGGGATAGTCTCTGTCTGCCTTGTGAAGCGCTCTTACACTACAGCGAGTCTTCAGGTTGTCGCAGACGTTCTCCTTGAACCTCCTCGGGACGCTGTCGCACGCGTCCACCGTCACCCGGCTGGCGTCCAGCTGGTCGATGACTTTTGCGAAGTAGAGAGCCTCGAGGTAGTTCAGCTTCCGATACTTCTTGCCGGTCCTAACGACCGTGTCGATCTCCGCGGGTTCGATGCGCGCCCAGTACGTGTGGCTACAGACCTTTAGAATCTCAGTGTAGAGGATCTCCCGCCGGCGCGACGATAGCGCCTTCGAGTCCCTGACGCCCAGCTCCTTCAGCTCCCTGACTCCGGAGCGGGTGGCAGACACCCCGGCGATAACGAGCGGGCCTACTAGGCAGCCTCTCCCGGCTTCATCCGCGCCCCCCACCAGAGAGTCCATTTCACGACACGTGCCCTGAGTCAGACTTAACTTGTTTTCGGGCAGCTAATTGATGGTTGTCTTGTGGGCTGTGTGCCACTAATCGCGCCAAGATTCCGTCAGCCACTGCCTGCGCGCGCTACCCGACCGTGCTGAGCGACATCCGCCACTAAGTTATCGACATCCGCCACTAAGTTATCGACATCACAACCCTCAAGAAATCCGGGGGGCATCGTGCAAATCATGTCGATCTTTCCCTGAAGGCTGCGGACCGCATCCGTGCACGCTTCGTCCGGCCCTCCATCGCGACTATGTCGAACAGAATGCGCCTGTAATTCATGGTCACGCTCCGAGCGAAGAAACGCCCTTCAATGACCACGTCCCGCAAGTCATAATCATGCTTCTCGTGCAACTCGAACCTTTCGAATGACAGGCAGTCTTCAAGGTAAGACTCCAACCGGAAGGTGTTCGGGTCCGTTACTACCTCCTTCGGGATGACTTCAGTGCCTGAGGAGGCGAGTAGGTCATTGAGCGCATCCCAGGCAGCCTCGTAGTTCTTCCAGGCTTCTTCGACGAAACGGGGGAAGATGCCGTTATGGGCCAGTCTGGAGGCGAACGCACCATCCTTGTCTTCGGAGTACTTTTTGAGCAGATGCGCTTTGATATTGAGTTCGTTTGACCTGTCAAAGGCGTACAGGAATTCGCGTGCCTGGGATTCCATGTCAGACTTGAAGGCGTGGTTGAGCGAATCTCCGAACGCGCCGCCGGCCAGCAAGAACCTGGCCATCTGATAGTCTCCGGAGGTGAGAGCGTCCGAGATCATGTGAGCGAAGTCCGGCTCGTAGGGAATCTCGCTCATCAGGAGTCCCTTCCATGTAGCCTGGTGGGTGCGGCGAGTGATGGCCCCAACCTGAACGAGCCAGTCCTCGGCGAAGGCGACCTCGCGGCTGTTCACCTTGGACATGAACTCCAGGTCTGACAGCTTGAGGCCGTACTTCGACATCAGGAGGACTAGGTCGAAGGGGGTCTCGGTCTCCAGTGCCTTGCGGACGGGAACGGGGTTGATCTTCTTCGGGATGGGGATGTCGGTCAGGATCACCGCCCGGCCAGGCTTGAAGCGCCCGATTCTTCCAATCATCTGCAAGAGAGAGTTGTTGTCTATCTTCTTGTACTGGAGCGTCTTCTGACCTAGCTTGTCCTCGCTGTCTATCACGTCGTTGAATATCAGCACATTGTCGACGTAGATGTTGACTGACGAGGCTATAACGTTCGTTGCGAAGATCCTCAGGCTGGTGTCCGATTCAGCTCTCCGCTGGATCCTGTTGATTTCAGTGCCTTCCAGCCCACCGTGGATGTAGACACCACTGTGGCTGCTGGCGTACTTCTCGACCAGGCGCCTCGTCGGGAGGAATACGAGCCAAGATTCATGCCTGGGCTGCGTTTGGAGGTAGGTCGACATAGTACGAAGCATCTCGTCAAAACCCCCTACGAGCTCCATCTCGACCCTGACCGGGAACCTTCTTCCGCTGAGAGAGTAGAGCTTCGAGATCCCTAGGAAAGACAGAAACTCAGCCGGATCGATGGTAGCGCTCATGACCCGGAGCAGGTTCCCTGAGGCAGCCTTCTCCTTCTTGGCTAGAGACATGCAGAGCTCGAGCTGAGACGACATCTGGTGGCTCTCATCGAAGTAGACCGACGAGTTTGTGATTGAGTTCTCGGCGAGCATCCTCAGAAGGACCCCGTCAGTCACGATTTTGACCATCCCGCCGGTGTTGACCTTGGTGTCCTTCGTGATGATGGCGAGCTCGTCCTTCACCTCCGGGTGGAGCGCCTGGAGGGAATAGAACAGAGCATTGCAGGTGGCTCTGGACGGTTCGCGGATGACAATTTCCCTGTTCCTCTTGCTCAGTTCGAATTCGTGAATCGGCGTGACGGTGCTCTTCCCAGTCCCCACATCGCCTAGAATGAGGAAGTGGTCCGAGAAGTCGATTGAGCCGAGGATTGAGAAGATTGGAAGATTCGGCCTCGCTCCCTTCCTCGGCTCCTTCAGAGGGGCCGGCTCCACGGAATCGTCAAGTGTGAAATCACTACTGCCCAACGGTAACCCAGTACTCTAGCAGCAGAATCTTCGGCCTCAGAGATAAACAGGTGCGTGAGAGGTCTCGAATAGGAGAGGGAGGGCCGGTAGCCCATCCGCGAATTGCATACAAACACGCTCAGGCTAGCTCATATTGGGCTCAGTTCACCGAACGGAGCTTGGACGCGCGCTCTGCCTTTCTGTCGGCTGTCATTCGGTTCTCAAAAGACGAGATTTGCTCACCCACGGCCCCTAAATTGTTTTTGGGCCCTCTGCAGCTTCGAGGATCGAGCGGGCGAGCCCGTCGACCACGTGGTCGCGGTTCTCGACTGTGACGGCTATCGTCTCCTTCGCCTTCTCCCGCATCTCTGCGAGCAAGTCGTCCTCCAGCCTTTCGTGGACGACCGCGAGGATGGGCTTCCCCGAGTTGAGGCAGGCTCTGACCCCTCTCCTGAACTCAGGGCTGACTAACTCCATTGGCCCCACTTCGTCGATCACAATCACCTCGGAAGAGGCAGCCGCATTCGCTAGTCCGACAGCCCCGACCGTCGAAAGGTCTGTAAGGTTGACGCGATACCGGCCCACTCTCGGACCGAGGCTGGTCGAAACAGAAGCGAGTTCCCCCCTCGTGCCGTCGGTGAGGTTGAGCACTTCGAACCCGACCCTAGCCCCCTTGGCCTTCTTCTCCGTGGTGGAGCAGCCTCCCACGATCACACCGGAGCTTTTCAGTCTCAGGATGACTCTTGAGATGATGGTCGATTTCCCCACGCCGGGCGGGCCGGTCAAGAGCCAGATGCCGCTCATGGGTGGCACCACGGGAGCCGGCGGTAGAAGAACTTGCCCCCCCTGCAGGCTAAAGGCGGGTCCGATTCACTTAACAGCGCAAGAGCTGGGGCCGCGAACCGTTGAAACTCGTCCAGACTGAGGAGGGGAAGACCCTCCTCTTGGCTCCCAGTGAAAGCCTCTCGCCTGTCCCTCCGACGTTCCCGGTCTTCTACAACCCCGCGGCATCCATCAACCGCTCCGTTTCGGTCGCGATAGTGGAGGCGACCGAAGGGCTCACCTTCTGCGACGCCCTCGCCGGGATCGGCGCCCGGGGCCTGAGGGTGGCAGTGGAGGTGAGGAGGAGGCCTAGAGTAACCTTAGTCGACATCAACAGTAGTTCGATCAGGCTGGCCCGGAGGAACGCGAGTCTCAACAAAGTCCGGTCGCGGTGCGAGTTTGTCCGGGACGAAGCAAATTCCTACCTCTACTCGAGGTACGGAAGGAACGAGAGATTCGATTACGTCGACGTCGACCCGTTTGGGACTCCTGTGCCGTACTTTCAAGCGGCCCTGCGCGCTACAAAGGACGGAGGGATAACGTCGTTCACGGCCACCGACACCGCGGTCCTCTGCGGGGTACACGTCAGAGTGGCTGAAAGGAGGTACGGAGGAACTCCCATCAACAACCACTTCAACCACGAGACAGGGGTCAGGCTCTTGCTCAACGCCGTGAGGAGGGGAGCAGCGGCGCTGGACTTGGGGGTCAGGCCTATCGCCGTCCATAACACCAGGCACTACATCAGGGTCTTCCTCAGAGTCGGCGTCGGCCCGTCAAAGGCCGAGGCTGCTCGGGATAACGAAGGCTATGTGCTCTGGTGCAGGCGGTGCGGCCATCTCGCAAAGGGATCGGTGCCGGGAGGCTCGTGCGAGGATTGCAGGGCCCGGCTGAAGGTCGCGGGGCCACTCTGGCTGGGGGAGTTGACCGAGACGAAAACGGTACGCGACGCGACCGCGGCTTCTAGGAAGCTCGGCCTTCCCGAAGCGACAAGAGTCTTGTCCTCTCTTCTAGGAGTGGACGAATTCCCGCCGTGGAGCTTCAGCATAGAGGGGATCTGTTCGGCCCTGCGCATCGCCTCGGTCTCGGACTCGACGGTCGCGGAGCTGCTAAGAAGCCAAGGGTACAGAGCCCTCAGGCAACCCCTCGAGAAGACCGGGCTCAAGACCGACGCCCAGTACTCCGCGGTCCTAGAAGCGGTCCGCGAAGCGGCAACCCGGGGGAGGAAGTAGGGCTGCTGAAGGTAGTTCAGGATGTGGAAGCGTCTTCCGGTGGGGAGATGCGCTGGCCCGGTTTCCACCCCTCGCAGTAGTAGTAAAGCTCAGAACTGACGCTCCTGCTGGCTGCCGGCTTGATGGACCTCACTACTCTGAAGCGGCTCCTGAACTCGTCCCGGACCTCCTGCGAGCGATCCCCTTCGAAGAGCTTGAAGAATCCCGAACCATCCCTCCTCAGAATCGACTCGGAGAGTTCGAGGACTCTCAGAGTAAGGTCCACCTGCCTGCCTTGGTCGAGCTCCCAGACTCCGGTGACCGATGGAGCGAGGTCCGAAAGTGCTACGTCGGCAATCCCCCCTAGGGCTCCCAGAACCTTCTGCTCGACCTTGGGGTCGTACACGTCCATCTCGATGGCCTTCAGATTCTTGCCCCTGAGCCTGACCTCGTGCAGGTCGACCCCGACCACGACACCGTCGTCGCCGACCAGTTGAGCAGCGACTTGCATCCAGCCTCCAGGCGCCGCGCCGAAATCGACGACCCTGTCGCCCGGTCTGATGAAGTGATACTTCTCAGTTGCCTGAATCAGCTTGAATGCCGCCCGGCTCTTGTATCCCTGCTCCTTGGCGAGTCTCCTGTAAAGGTCATGCCTGGCCTCATGAAGCCTCATTTGGTCGTCACGCTGGAGGACGCTACCCTGCGGGGACCACTGTTGGCATAGCCTGACCCCGCACGACCCTCGACTCACCTATGACCCAAAGGCCAATCAATGGGCAGATGTAGGGGCTGACTTGGCCATCGAAGGAACACTTTGACTCGAATTGGCAGACCACGCAGGGCGCCTTCTCTATCGAGGTCATGTCCGTCGGGAACCTCAGTGGGGTAAGCTTGTAGGTCCAGCGCCCGTCCTCCAAGACCTTGACTCGCCCTATCAGGCCCCGCCTCTCCAGCCTAATCGCGAGCCTTGAGCCGTCTCGGCTCGTGAGCCCGAGTTCCTTCCAGATCTCGCTCTGCAGGACACCTTCCCTTCCCCTCTCGACTACCAACTTGTAGACCCTCGAAGTCAGGTCGACTAGCTCCTTCTCCGTCCTTTCGACCGGGCGGGGAGGCTCCTCTTTCTTCTTGACTGCCTGTTCTCTTCTGGGTAGTCTCTTGGGCTTCATCGGTACCTGCTTCTGCTTTGCCTTCGGCTTAGCTTTGGTCACTTTGATGGACCGAACTCCTGCCTAATGACGTAGTTGTCGAGTATCTCCCTGCACCGGTTCCTCACAGTTACTTCAGTGACCTCAGCGAATTCCGCAACCTCTCTCTGTGGGAGGTGATCCCCTACGAGGACGGAGGAAAGGTAGACGTAGGCAGCAGCGAGTCCCGCTGGAGCCTTCCCGCTCGAAATCCTAGAGTCGTCGGTCTTCCGCGAGAGGTTCAACGCCAACAGTTCCACCTTGGCGTCAATCTTCGCCATGTTGATGAGCTTCGAGATGTACTTCTCCACCGACGGAGGAGGAATGTACTCCTTCTCCACCTCCTTCAAGACGAGCCTGAAGTACCTCGCTACGCTTCCCTTCTCCATGCCGGCGGCGCGGGCAACCTCCTTCAGGGTCCTCGAGACGCCGCACTTCCGGCACGCGAGATAGACGGTTGCCGCCGTCATCCCGAGTATCGACTTACTCTTGGCGACCTTCATCTTCGCCGAGGTCCGGTAGATCTGGGCCGCGGTCTCAGCCACGTTGTCTGGCAGATTGAGGGACTGGCAGAGTTCGCCAATCTTCGAAAGCACGTTCGAGAGCCCCCTCTCTTCACTGTTGATGGTTCTGGCACGGTTCTGCCACTTCCGCATCTTCTCGACCGTAGCCCGCATTGCGGGGTCGAGGTACTTGCCGTGGGAATCGCGATTCGTCCTGCTTATCTCGGTCGTGAGACCCATATCGTGGAGCGCCAGAGTCATCGGTGACCCGACACGGACTCTCTTGTTCTTTTCAGCGAGGTCCATCGCCTTCCATTCGGGGCCGGCGTCTGCAGGAGCGTAGGTCACGTACCCGCACGCGGGACAGACCTCTTCCCCCTTCTCGGAGTCTCCAATCAGCTTGCTTCCGCAGACAGGGCACGATGAAGTGAAGGCGTCGCCCCCCCTCAGGCTCCAGAGGGTCAATCCATTCATCCTTCCACGTAAGCCGCGTCGCCGGTCTTACTGATTCTGCTGCTCGTCACCACAACGGAGGCGTAAGGGGCCCTGACAGGCCCGATAAGCTCGACCACGTTGCCCAGCCGCCACCCTTCGCCATCCAAAATTGGAACGCCAGGTCTGACCTCCCTCGAAAGACGGACGATTAGCCGGCCGCTCTTGGCCCGATGGAGCACGACGCCGACTTGTAGCAAGAATTACAGTTGGCAGTATTCTTGCCTTTAAACCTTCACTGGAGGGTTACTTCCTTTTCTGAACTGGCTGGCCGGAGCCCTGCTTCTTCTGAGTGATCCCCCGGACGACGGACAGCTCCTTCGCCACCTTCATTACCAGCGCGTGCTTGGGCTTTACCTTCATCACGGAGACGTAGCCTGATTCTTTCATGAGAGACGATGGATACCGCGCGACCTGCATGACGGGCTGAAGGTTGAGCCTGCGGCAGGCCTCCCCGAGCTCCTGAATCGTAGGCGCCCGCGTTGCCGAACTGAGGGGGACTCTCCTCCCCTCCCTCCGCTTGAGTTCTGAGTTGAAGTAATCCAGCCAGATTACGTACTTCTCGTATTCTTTCATTTCGACTTCGTCAGGACCGCGTTGACGACCCCGTCATCGGTCGGACGCGAAGTGACGACCGCCTCTCCGGCCTCGATCTCGATGACCGCACCCTTCGTTATCACTCCCCTCCGTTCGTAGTCTCTGTTAGCTGGGCTCTTCTTCACCCTGATGATCTTGGACCGAACCGTCTTGCCCTTGGAGTCGGAGACGTTCGCGATATTGGAGAAGACAACGCCTGTCGATAAGCTCCCCCCCCTCCGCCTAGAGAGCCTGCTGGCGGTCTCTCCCACGAGCGGTTCGATCGCGTAGCTGTCGCGCTCGTATGCCCTCCTTCCTCTGGGGGGGCGGGACCTGCCGCCCGTCGCTTTGCGCTTTGTGAGGTTCTCCAATGAACGAGCCATCCGGTTGGACCTTGTCAGGGGGACGCCCTTCGCGCCGGATGTTAAGCGTTTTGTCAGCGGGTTTCCGTAGAGCCCGTAGTAGTGGTTTCGCTCAAGACCGCGAGCAGAGAGCAGACACGACGGTGAGCCCCAGTGCGAGCCAATAACCCATGATCCTGGCGGTGAAGGTGAATGTGGGT
>JBEKAG010000042.1:0-8495 GCA_050015955.1 Nitrososphaerales archaeon | reverse complement strand
TCCGTCGGCCGTGTGTTTGAATTGTTCCCCTATAACTTCTCTGCAACGTCCAAGGCTAGCGCGCGCCAGCCTGCTTTGTACGCACGCGGACTCCTACCACGACTTGTAGTCGCCTATTTTCCCGGGGAGCCCAGCCTTGCGGCAGCTTCAACCTTCGTCCTTCCAATACCAGAGGTTGTGCTTGGAACAGAACTCGGAATTTCACATCTTGCGACGAGGTTGAGTATCCCTTGCAGAGACCTTCTGGCTTTCCAGGTACTGGCGGCATTTCAGAAGGAAATCGCTACTTGCTCAGGCGCTCGTCCACTTCCTTCCTCCACCTCTTGAGCAATCTCTCCCGCTGTGCTTTGTATTCCTTCTCGCTCAGACTCCCCTTCTTGCGCCTATCTCTCAGTTCCTCCATCTCTGCCACATGTCCTGTCGGGTGGGGTTCCTCCAATTCTGAAAGAGGCGCCTCGTCGCCCGGCGGGGGAGGCCCTCCCGAACCCGTGAAATCATCCGAGGGAGAAGGCTCAGGGAAGAACCTAGTCTCATAGTCGATCCCGCGGTCGAGCAAGAGGTTGACGAACGTCTTCAGGTAACCTAGGCCTTCGCGGTCGCCGGCCGAGTACATCTCAATCCTGACCAGCTTCACGTTGCCACTTCCCTCGGGCTCACGGTACTCCATCCCTATCCAGAACGAAGCGTCGATGAAGTTGTCGAACCTGTCGTAGGGCCTCTTTGCTTCTTCCTTCGTGTACATGATAATGATTGGTTCCAATCTGAAGCCGGGATCTGGAAAACAGACGGAGGGAAGATATAGGGATTGTAGAAGATGAGAAGAATAAGACATGATTAAGAGCGTCGTATCCTCCATGCCCCTCGAGAAACGAGAAGCCGATGGAGAACGTGACGGTCCCCTACTGCAGGTAGGCGTCGTGCGCGCCCCACAGCCCTAGGCCAGTTTTGGAAGAGTGCACGCGCGTGGAATAGACGACCTCACTTCAGAGCCCTCCTCCTCATGAATGTGGGACCATACTTCTCTGCAATCAACCTCAGCAACTCGTCAGGGTGGTCCTGAACGACATGAACCAAAAACTCTAGGGCGATCTCGCCACTCCGGCTCGGCTCAGATTCGATGACCCTATCGGCAAGCTCCACGCAGGTCTCACATTCAGGGATCGTCTTGACCTTGACTAACTCTCTTAGGGCAGTCAGCTGTCTCCCAAAGTGCCTACTGACCTTCTCGAGTCTTTCTTCTGCTCCCAAGGTCTTCAGCAGGTCAAGTCTCTCCTCAGAGGAGAAGCCCGGGGAGTTAGCGCACAAGTCAGCTAGCTTGCCGGGTGTCTCAGCGCTTCTCAAGCCTTCGGTTATCTCAGTTGGGATACCGGGAATCAGCTTGGCAAATTCGCCGATTTGGTCACGAACAACTTCCATGGTTCCCGAATTGCTCGTGGAAGCATCGTCGATTTCCTCTGCCTTCGTGAAGCGGACCCTCGCATATGCTGTCTCCTCAAGGACCTTCTCAACTCGCACCCTCCACAACCCCTTCACAGACGCCTTCACGCCTCCTTCGGCCGCGTCTGTCTTTCGAACGAGCACAAGAGTGCCTATTGAACCCGTGACGTCTTTCGGGTTGTAACTGGGTACGAAGACAATGAGTTGACGCTCCTTAACCGCTTGGAGCAGAGCAGTTGTGTTCCTCTGATCTCGGGTGGTTATCGTGACTTCTGAATGGGGAAAGATGACCACGTCTTCTGCCAGCAACGCAGGCGCCTCGTATTCACTCGACGATGACTCTTCGATCATAGGCACTCACCATTATTTGGCAATCTGCTCTGGCAGGAGAGAACCCACATTATTGATTTTTTCCCTTTATTCCGTTTTGGGATGCTACTGGTCATTCCCTCTCTCAACCTCCTGGACCTTCTCTAGTGTCTCGAGCGCTTCCTCAACGTGCTTTTTCGGATTAAGTTGGGAAGAGAAGATGTGCCTGACCATGCCTCTCCTGTCTATGATGTACGTGACCCTACCCGGAACAAGCCCGAATGTCGATGAAGCACCGTAGAGCTTCCTTACCTTCCCATCCACGTCGCTGAGAAGGATGAACGGCAGGCTGTTTCTTGACGCAAAACCCTTGTGTGAATCGATGGAGTCGGAGCTCACCCCCACGACCTCAGCTCCACGTTCCTTGAACACTGCGTAGCTGTCCCGGAAGGCGCATGCCTCAGCTGTGCATCCCGAACTGTCGTCTTTGGGATAGAAGTACAATACAATCTCCTTCTTTCCCACGAGGTCCTTGAGGTTCACGAGCTCGCCGGTTTGTGAAGGGAGCGCGAAGTCCGGCGCCGCATCCCCGACTTTGGTTCGCGTTGGCAATGGGTGATTTTTTAGTTCACCTTACTGGTATTTCAAATTACCAGGACTTTGTTCAAGTACCTGGCCTAGCGCGCGCTTAAAGCATACCTGTAGATCGCGCCAAAGCTGCTTTGACCGCTGTCCCTGAATTGGAGAGGGCCATCGGAATGGAGACCTACGCGAGCACCGGGGAGCCCTGCAGAGCTTCGGTCAAGTCATCTGAGGAGGACTTCAGGGTGGAGGAGTTCATCCTGAAGCTGGAGACCACTAGTGAAGACCTTCCGGGCTATTATCCTCTCTATCGTGTCGAGAAGCGCTCAATCGACACTCTCCACATGGAGCGGTCTCTGGGCGAGGCTCTCAAGAGCAGGCTCAGCTACGGAGGGATGAAGGACAAGAGGGCCGTGGCAGTGCAGTACGTCACCCCCACGAGCACGAAGTGCCTGCGCCCGGCCCGGGTCGTCAGGGAGAAGTTCACCGCCCAGCTGGTCGGTTTCGTCCCCCGGCCCCTTTCCCGCGGAATGGTAAGAGGAAATCGCTTCATGATAGTCCTAAGGGGATGCTGCCCTGATATGGCTGCTCGTATCGAGGAGGTTTTCGCTCTCGCGCGTTCAAGGCGTCTGCCCAACTTCTTTGGATTCCAGAGGTTTGGGTCGAGGCAGGTGGGCACCCATCTCGTCGGGAGGGCTCTGGTCCGGCAGGAGTTCAAAGAGGCGATAAGCCTCATGCTGCTCAGACCGCGTGCGACCGACGACGAAGCGACCCACGCAGCAAGAGTCGCCATGGCCGAAGGCAGGTATGCCGAAGGGGCAAAGGCGCTCCCGGTCCATCAAGACATCGAGAGGATGGTGGCCAGGCGTCTCTCATCGGAGCCCGAGGATTGGATAGGAGCCTTGAGGGTCGTTCCGATTAAGCTGAGAAGACTCTATGTGCAGGCCTACCAGTCGTTCGTCTTCAACAGGACGCTGAGTCTTGCTCTCAGGAAGGGGCTCGATATTTCCAGGTATGAACCAGGAGACAACTGGAGCGAGGCCTCGGAAGACGGCCTGGTCACGTCTCCGGTGCACGGCGTGAGGGAGCAGGCTCCTCCCTCTGCAGTCCCGATGGTGCAACTCGCTGGATTCGCCTACAGGAACTATGGGTCGAGGTTTGACTCGTGCCTTGAAGAGGTGATGACACAGGAGCGTGTCTCGGCGAAAGAGTTCTACGTGAAGCAGATGCAGGAAGTGAGCGCCGAGGGAGGGTTCAGGAGGTCTCACCTCGCGGTCGTGGATGACTCGCACAACTGCGCAGGCGACAGGGCCGACCTGTCGTTCACCCTAGCCAAGGGGCAGTACGCGACCGTCCTGCTTCGCGAGGTGATGAAGCCCGCCGACCCGGTCATGAGCGGGCTCGCCTGAAGCGCGACAACGCTTATACACAGTTCTCGGGGGTTCAGTCCCGAAGCGTTTGACCCAGGATATCTACGACCTGACGATTGTGGGGGCAGGACCGAGCGGGCTCTTCGCGACCTTCTACGCAGGTCTGAGACAGATGAAGACCAAGCTGATCGACGCGCTCGAGGAGCCGGGCGGGCAAGTGGCTGTGCTGTACCCTGAGAAGTACATCTTTGACGTCCCGGGCTTCTCCAAGATTCTAGCGAAGGACCTCGTGAAGAACCTGGTCGAACAGGCCCTCCAGTACAATCCCACGATGGTGCTCGGCGAACGAGTGACGACGCTACGCAAGACCGACGGTATCATCGAGTTGGGGACCGACAGGGGGACGAAACACTACAGCAAGGCCGTTCTCATAGCCGCAGGCGTGGGCGCCTTCGCGCCGAACAGGCTTGAAGCCCAGGGAGCGGCAGAGTACGAAGGCAGGGGAGTCTACTACTTCGTCAAGGACAGGAGCATCTTCAAGGACAAGAACCTCCTCATCGTCGGAGGCGGAGACTCGGCCGTCGACTGGGCGCTCAGCATCAAAGATACTGCAAAGAAGATTACGTTGGTGCATCGAAGGGACTACTTCAGGGCGCATGAGGGTAGCGTTACTGAGTTGATGAAGTCGAAGGTAGAGGTCAAGACCTTCTACGAGGTCAGGCGGGTGGTAGGGGACGGAACCAAGCTGACGCAGGCGGTCATATTCGACAACAGGACCCAGGCCGAGACGACAGTCGACGTAGACGCAATACTAGTCAACATTGGTTTCAGAGCCGACCTAGGCCCGATCAAGGACTGGGGTCTCGAAATCGATGGAAGAGAGATCCGCATCAACGGAAGGATGGAGACGAACATCCCTGGCGTCTACGTGGCTGGGGACATAGCGGGGGCCCTCGACGGTGTGAAGCTCAACCTCATCGCAACAGGCCATGCCCAAGCTGCGCTGGCCGTCAACGTGGCAAAGGCGTACGTGGACCCGAATTCAAAGATCTTCCCAGGTCACAGCAGCGAGATGAAGAAGTAGCTTCAGCCTACTGCGCCGAGCAGGCGTCTGTAGTTGTAGTCCTTCCTGATGCCCGGGCTGAGCGGATCAATCAGGATGCATTCGAACCAGGCGAACCTGCCGTCCTCCCAGACAGGGTAGGACCCCAGCACCTTCATGTTGGGGAATCTCTCCGAGACCCTCCTCTCCGCCACGGATTGAGACGAGACATTGGACTTGATCTTCAGGACGCCCATGTGCTTAGGCCTCCTTCCAGATGTAGGGCGCTGCTTCCTCATCCCGCCTCTTGAAACGCGGGTGCGCACAACGATGACACCTTCCTTCGCCTTGTACCCGAGCGACCTAGCCCTGTCGAGCCTCCACGGTCGCTCGACCCTCATCATTGCTGGCTCCTTCCTGAGCTGCACGGCTCTGGCCCTGATGTCTCCGGCCTTTTCGTGGAAGATACCTTGCCATGTCTTGGAGATCTGGCGGTACATGGACATCTGGGCGCCTCGTCTTCGGTCGGCAGATAAACGTTCTCGGGCGCTCAGGGCCGGCTGAAGAAAGTGCGGACTTTGTCTCCAATGATGGTGATGGCGTCTACCTGAGCTTCTTTGGTCTGCCCCCCTATGTGAGGAGTCAGGATTGTCCGAGGGGCGGTCAGGATGACACCGGAAGGGGGCTCCTTCTCGAAGACGTCGAGCGCAGCGCCCCCGATGCGCCCGTCCTTTAGGGCGCCGGCCAAGCTGTCTTCGTCCACGACCCCGCCTCGGGAGGTGTTGATTAGGAAGGAGCCTTTCTTCATCTGAGCAAGCCTCGAGGGCCCGACGAGATGCCTGGTCTCGTCGGTCATTGGAACGTGCAAGGTTACGAAGTCCGAAGAACTGAAGAGTTCATCGAGGGACGCTATCCGGCATCGGAGCTGCGCGACGACGTCCGGTGGGATTGGTATGACATCATACGCGAGCACTGACATGCCAAGTGTCCCCGCAATCTCAGCAATCCTCCTTCCTATTCTTCCGAGGCCAACAATTCCGAGCACCTTGCCTCTGAGTTCCATCCCCATCAGAGAGCTCTTTTCCCACCTGCCCGCCCTGGTGCTTTGATCGGCACTCACCAGCCTGCGGCTCAGTGCTAGCATTAGCAAAGTGACGTGTTCGGAGACTGCCTCGACTAGGGACTCGGGGCTGTTCATTACCGTTATCCCCTTTGACTTGGCGTATTCCACGTCCACGTTGTCGAGCCCCGTCCCGGGCCTGGCGACGAGCTTCAGCTGAGAGGCCCTGTCGATCAGCTCCCTGTCGACCTTGGTCCTGCTCCTGATGATGAGTGCGTCGTATCCGCCTACGACTTTCAGGAGATCCTCGCGGCTAATCGAGGGACGGTAATCTGCAACAATCCCTTCACCAAGCGCCAACTTCTCCGTTTCCACCGGATCGCAGATCAGAACTTTGGCCGCCATATCATCGGGGTCTGAGCGATGGGTGATATATCGGTTGAACCCAATGTTTCAAGGTCTGCGAGGTCCTCAGGAGGATTCCTTGCGACATGGCAAGCCGCACTGAACTGCGCCAATCAGGCTGGCGACCATTCCGGCCAGCCGGCCGTCCGCCCACGATCACGCTGACCCGGCGCACCAGCAGACCAGACGGTTATAACAGACCGAGCTTCATAGTCGAGCGTGCTTGTTGGAGTCGTCGGCAAGCCTAACGTCGGAAAGTCGACCTTCTTCGCAGCCGCGACCCTGAAGGATGTACCAATCGCCGACTACCCCTTCACCACGATTCAGGCGAATGTCGGCGTGGCCTACCTCAGAACGAAGTGCGTGTGCAGGGAGATGGCCGTCACCGACAAACCGAAGAACTCCGTGTGCGTGGACGGTACGCGGCTGATACCCGTAAAGCTGGTTGACGTGGCGGGCCTCGTAGAGGGAGCCTCTGAAGGCAGGGGGCTCGGGAATCAGTTTCTGGACGATGTCAGGCAGGCCGATGCCCTGATACAGGTCGTGGATGCGTCTGGCTCGACGGACATCGAGGGCAGAAAGGTTCCCCCGGGTTCCCACGACCCGCTCAGGGACGTCGAGATGGTCGAGCACGAGTTCGACCTCTGGGTCTATGGCCTCCTGAAGAGGGACTGGGAGAGGGTCTCGAAGTCTCTTGAACAGACGGGGGGCAAGATCGCGGACCATCTTGCCACCAGGCTCTCAGGCCTCTCCGTCTCCTTCGCCGATGTCGAGCAGGTGATCCTGCACATCCATCTGAGGACGGAGAAGCCGAGCGCGTGGACAGACGCCCAGCTCATGCAGTTTGTGGTCGAGGTCAGGAAGCTGGCGAAGCCCTCCCTGATCGCGGCCAACAAGTCTGACCTCCCTTCCTCTCTGCCCAACTTGGATAGGCTGAAGCAGACTGGTAGGAACGTGGTCCCGTGCGCATCCGAGGCCGAGCTTCTGCTGAGGAGGGCGGCCGACCACGGGCTGATACAGTACGTGCCCGGCGACGGGAGTTTCAAGGTTGTCGCGCCTGAGAAGTTGACCCCTGCTCAGTCCGGGGCCCTTAAGATGGTAGACGAGAAGGTCATGAAAACGTTCGGTGGCACAGGGGTCCAAGAAGCGATAAACGAGGCGTACTTCGGGCTTCTAAATGCGGTTGTGGTTTTTCCCGTCGAGGACGAGACGAAGCTTTCAGACAAGGAAGGTAACGTTCTGCCTGACGCCTACGTCATGAAGGGAGGTTCGACCGCACTCGACCTAGCGAGGACGGTTCACACGGAGCTGGCAGACAGCTTCCTCTACGCCATCGACGCACGGAACGGGAAGAGATTATCGGCAGACCACAAGCTTAGCAACAGGGATATCGTGAAGATTGTCTCAAGCGGGAAGCGGGGCTAATATCTCAGTCTTCTTCTGGTCGGGCATCGAGATCAGTTTGCTCTTCCTCACTCCGACGTGCCTAAGGTGTGTAACCAACTTCGCTTCGTTGTAGACATCTGAGGCAACCTTCTGCAGGACCAGTTCCTGAGCCAGCTGGTCGTAGGTGAGCCTGGCGGCCCTTTCGGCGATGACCTTGTCCATCACGACCCTGAGGTCATGCTTCTTCGAACTGTTCATCTTGCCCTGTGACAAAGCGATGCAGTAGACCCTGACGACGTACCCGTCCTTCGTCGCGTAGTCCTTGATGAAGTCTGCCATCGATGAACCCCTCCTGATGAGGCTTCTGAGGAATTCGCGTGAGTACTCATGACCCTTGAAGACCGTCGTGGCGGTCTCGCCTTCTACTTTGTCGATCTGGAAGTAGAGCTTGAAGCTGTAGTGTTGGGGGTCCTGTTTCAGTATGTCGTAGAGCGTAGTCTCGACGACCCTCCCGGAGGGTTTCTCTACGTCCGTGAGTGGGACGCGAGCTATCGGAGCGTTGCCGAAGGAAGGAGACGCGGTGATCAACACCCAGGTCTTAAGCTTCCACTTATCCCGTACCTTCGCTACCTTCTTCGCCAATTAGAGGCGGCCCGCCGCCATCCCGCTTATAACCTCATTGATGGTGCAACGAGTCGACGCCCCCCATGTAGGGGCCCAGAACATTCGGGATCTTCACGGTCCCATCCTTCTGCTGGAAGTTCTCGACTAGGGCAACCAGCGTCCGGGTGACCACCGCGGTCGAGTTGAGTGTGTGGACCAGGATTGTCGGAGAGTTCTGTTTCTCCCTGTACCTGATGAGAAGCCTTCTAGCCTGGAAGTCCGTGATGTTGCTTGCGGAACC
>JBEKAG010000041.1:0-8550 GCA_050015955.1 Nitrososphaerales archaeon | reverse complement strand
TGTCTGTTTTTTAGGTTGTTGCTCATTATTCGAACCAAGTTGACGCTCTCCCAACTGCGACCAAGTGCCAGGAAGGGTGTTACTGCCAAGGTGCCACTCGCGCTAAGGTTTAAAGAACTGGTCACGACATCGAAGCGCTGAGAATTAGCGTGAATCTAATTGCACTAGCAATAGAAGTCATCGTGGCTACAATATTCATTGCACCAGCACTCTGGCTAGCTGGAAGAACACTAGAAGGAAAGCAGAAGGCGAAGTTCACCGACGCTATCTGGATAGTTGTTCTCGGAACTGTCATAGGCGCAATCATCCACGCATTTGTGGGCTTCTGGTATGCGACCCCAATCATGTTCGTTGCTTGGCTTGCACTGATAAAACACTTCTTCGACTGCGGATGGCTAAGGGCGTTGGCAACAGCTATAGTTGCGGTGATAATCTTCGTGATCATAGCAGCGGTACTGGTATTCGTAGGCATCGAAGTACCAAAACTATTCTAGACCGGTTCCGCCGGAGAAGGATTGGCCACCGCGTAGCGCTGGTTTTCTCATTTCTTTTGACTCCTGAACCAAATCCATGCAGACCAATATCTCGGGATGCAGATGATGCTCTTGCGCCGGGTGTTTCATTCAAGAGCCGTCTAAGCGTTTCAGCTCGTCCGAAATGAATCAGCGCCCGCCCTGCCAAACGCGTCTAGTACTGTGCCTCGCAATGATATTGAACACTAGCCTGAAAAGGGAGCAGTAAGCATCCTGACGGATGCTCGTCCTCTATGGGCAGATGCGTGAGTAAAGTACTTTCTATTCCTTGATTGTCGCGGTCGGAGCGTTGGTCTTCACTGATTGTATTCCAGCCATGCACGCCTCTTTGGAATTGTAGCCCTCGCTCGAAGCGATTATTTCGCCGTTGGCCGCCTTAAGTCGGAACCGGTACTTGCCCTTGGCATCCGTGAACACTTCGAAATGTCCTGGCATCGATGAAACACGGGCTCATAGCGTTATTAAGCCTGTTGCCTTCGTCTAACCATGATTCTGAGTGTCGCTCGCGCGCTGTTCGACCCTGCAACATTGTAGGTCAGCTGGGAACAAAGGGCCTGTAGATCTCCGTTGGTGATGGTTTTGATTCTGGCCAGTTCACCCTGAACCTTTCTGCGGGCCTGTAACCCAGCATGCGATGCATTTCCTTCTTCAGGACTTTCCCGTCAACTAGACTGTTTATGTGGCGGTGAACGGTAGTTCCGTCCCTCCGCGGCTTGTTCCTTTCCGGCGTAAGACTCGAGCAGGTTTCACAGTACTTCAGAATTCCCTTCCTCCCAGTCACCCCTCCTTCGGCCTCGATGGAATCGAGTATGCGCCACTGGAATTCAGTTAGTTCCAAGTCCGGCCATTTATACCTACGATAGTCTTTCTCCGGGAGTTCGGTGTGACCATGTTTGTCGACTTGGGCGTCGGACATACTCTATAATGAGACGGGGTACGGACTTCTAAGTCTTGCGATGTCGCGCGTTGTCGTGCGACGTCGCATAGCGTTTCATGTTCACTCACGCAGGATTTCGTAAACCGTGATATCACCAGCTGCCGTGTAGGGAACCAATGTCTACTGTTTGGAAGGACGGGGCGAAGCCTAAAGGTGTAATCCGGTTCTCTGACAGCCGAGAGATCCCTACGGCCGCTGAGCCGGTATCTCCCGCAGGCCATGATCTTGTCGGAAACAGGCATGCTGCAGTGCAGCGCGCGCTGGTTGGAAGGACCTCGAAGAGCCGTTCCACAACGGTCCTCGAATCATTCGGAACCTGCCGAGTGTCCGAGCCTCCCCTGCATGCGCGATGCAGATGGGCGAAACGACAGGGACGCCAGACGCTGACCGTCGTCGTTGTGGTGCTGGCCGTCGTCGTGCCGATGCTGACTGTCGCCGTGCCGACGCTGTCTGTCGTCGCGTCCTCTCTGTCACATCGGGGAGTCTTCGCCGGTACCTCTCCCCCTACCCTAGCTTAGGGGTAACTGGTGTCTTCCGGGCAATCGGTTACCGATCATACGTTCTGCTGACGCGTCTGAACGTCCCTGACGCGCCTGACGCCGCTGACGTCATCGGAGGAGAGGGCAAATGAGGGAAGAAGTCATCGCCTTTGCCAAGCAGTATCACGCTCGCCACGGGAAGCCACCTTCGGTCAGGACTCTCGAGCAGAGCTTCAGGGCTCAGGGCCTCAATCGGTACTCCTTCTACAGCGAGTTCCCTGGCGGCATGGGGGAGCTCTGCAGGCTCGCGGGGATCCCTGCCACTGGTTCAATTGAGCAGACAGTCGCAGCCACGGAGTCCAGGAGAGCTGCCAGCCGAGATACGAGCAGGGCTGCCGCAGGAGTCAATTTGACAGAGAATCAGGAAAGGCGGCTTCTCGCCATATGCCACCTGGAGGGCGGCAAAGACCCAAGCCTCGTTCTCGACGAGATCCTCTACCGAGACATGAAGTTCAGGAAGCTCTACAAACTGTCGATGCCGGACACGGCAAGAGTGGCGGGATATCTGGATGAAGCCACGAAGAGGGGTTGGTCCATCCACGACTCCCCAAGCATACTTGATTGCCTGACAGAGGCATGGAACGCGGGCGTCATCGCTCTAGAACCGGCCCTAGTGACCTCCCTGACCGAACTCGCCCGCGAAATCCAAAGGAGGGGCTCAACACCCAAACAGTATCTCAACCTAGTCGCGCGGACTCAAAACATGGTCTCGGCGTACCTAGAATACAAGTCGGGGGGGGATTACACTGGTTGAATTCCAGAGGAGGCTCGCGCAGTATGTCCAATTACCCGCTCGCTGAATTCCTAATGAACCGAGCAATCCAGGAGGAGAACAGACGAACCGCAGAAAGGCAGAGAAGGGAAGCACAGGAGGCCGAAGAGGCTCGAGCATACGCAAATCGAGTTGGGATTGCACGTCAACATGTAGGTAGGTACAATGAGGTGATACAGGAGGCCTCACGATGGCTGACAGACGAGGAAGTGAGACCTCAGAGGCGGAGATTGCTGTACCTCCCGCACGATGTGACGAGTAACCCTTCTGGCGTGGCCGAGACAGCGGACCTTCTGAAGGAAGTATTAGAGGAAGACATCCAGAAGGCGAAAAACAAAGCAGAGAAGAGGGAAAGACACGAGCGGGAGCTAAGAGAAGAAAGGGAGGCTTCCCACAGTGCGTTTGACGTGTTCCTGACGCAGGAAAGCCTCCGCGGTCAGCTACAGAAGGAGCTGGCGGAGGTCGACCTGGAGGCGACTCTGTACGTGATCCGGTACCCCGGGCCATCGTCAGGAACAATTGCTGAAGCATACAAGAGATTCGTGAAGGAGATGTTGGTCAAGTCGTACAATTCCAAGTTGCGTGAGAAGCTCAAGGATAACCCATACCAGTTCATGGCTAGGAATTTCACCCTATAACTGGACAGCGCACGCGGCCTCAGCAATGGCGGGATATCAGAATCCAGAGTATCTGGACAGGCGGCTCGCAAGCGGAACTACTCTCCTGCGAGATTGCCTTTATTCACAGCTTTGAATGGACGTGGCCAGCATGGCAAACGACAGGGCGGTCGGCGGTGCGGTTTTCGGAGGGAGCGTCCTCGGAATCATCCTCTACGCGGTCCTCGTGGTCTATCCGTGGGAGATCACCATCAGGGTCACCGCTTTCATCGGCGTGGCTCTGATCTTGGCGATCCTCGCCTGGATCGGGTACACGATGGCGACTACACCCCCGCCGGAGCCGATAACGGAGATCCCAGAAGTGGGAGCACCTTCGGGAGAAGCCAAGGCCGAGACGAAGATCGAAGAGAAGTAGCTCGTGTCTCAGTAGGACAGTTCGGCACTCCGCCACTGACCACATCATTAAGCGCATGAAGTCGAAGGACTCCAAATGGAAGAGGGATTGGCTATCGCGCGCGCGCAGTGGGATTACGACGGCGGAATGTTTGGGTCCTCAGAGCCTGAGCCCGAAGGACTGGGCGAAGTCCTCGAACTGGTGGTAGGCGACCAAGAACTGAATCCCCTTCTCGGAGATCATGTACTTCGAAATCTTCTCGCCGTTCAGTTCCAAGAGGAGACCTGAGCCCACCAGCTCCGAGAGAAGCTTGGACATCCTAGAGTACGACATGTTCCCTCTGCGCAGCAGCGTCGTGACCCCCACGCCGTTCCCCTCGGTGTTCATGTCCCTAGCGGTGCTAAGGACATCGGCGATTATCCTTACCTGCGTCCTATACTGCATTCTTTAGTTTCCCTCCTCCAGCAGCGAATCCTAATACGGGCGTGAACAGGATAAGCAAACCGATCTCTTTCATAATAATCTGCACTAGTGAAAGAACATCAACGTTTAGGTATAATAGAGATAACCACTGGACGAAGGTCCCGGCGCTGATCATGGCCAATCCGACTGCTATTAGCAGGGTGTCAGGCCTCCTGGTTCTCGCGTAGGAATAGACTGTCTCGACGACTCCGTACAGCACGAAATAGAACGACAGGATGCTCAGTACGTCGACCAGCTGCGTGCCCGAGAGGCTGATGACCGGAAAGATCAGCAGCGCGGCGCCCATCTTCTTGGATATCATGACGTCTATCGCATGGGAGAAGGCGAGGAAGAAGTACCCCACCGTCTCGAGGAAGAGGCCTGCGACCACCGCCATCGCCGTGAACGGGAGAGCAGGTATCACCTGGCCGAGCCCCACGAACCCTTCCACGAGGAACCCCAGGCCGAGGAAGACGAAGGCGGATGTGAGTCTGAGCAGAGACGAACTGCTGGTCTGCTTGACTCCGCGGTAAGCCACGTAGGCAATCGAGAATGAGACGAAGACGCCTATGAACTGGAGCACGTCCCCGATCATGGCCATACCCGTAGGTGGAGTCAAGAGTACAAAACCCGAAAAGACATTTCCAGTATAAAAGCGTGCCGCGGCCAGGCTCTAGTTCTGTGTTATGGATGTCCTGTCAAATTGTCGGCAGTCACCTGGTGGACGGGATTCTGGGCGCCGCACGATCTCAGTTATGAATTGCTGGACAGAGGAGACTACGAACCTGAACCCTAAAATAACCTCCACGGCGTTTCCGCACTTCGGGGATTCTTGTCAGCCATCAAGAGCAGCGCGGGGTTTCTCAAGGGCCGCCTGTCGCCCAGGGACTTTTCCCGCCTCGAGGCGATTCACAACGACGACGTATTGAAGCTCGTCTCAGAGTATGTCGAGCTCTGCGACCCAGCCAGCGTCTACGTCTCCGCCAGCACGCGCGAGGACCTGGAGTTCATCAGAGACGCGGCAATCGCCGATGGGGAGGAGTCCCGACTTTCGATGAACGGTCATACAGCCCACTTCGAGAACTACTATGACCAGGGGAGGGACCGCGAGCACACCCAGATACTGGTCCCCGGGGGCGCAAACCTGGGCCCCGGCATCCGAACCGGAGACAGGCTAGAGAGGATCAAAGAGATGCGGTCGCTCCTCAGCGGCATCATGGCAGGCCGTCGCATGTTCGTCTCGTTCTACTGCCTTGGTCCCATCGGCTCGGTCTTCTCAATCCCCTGCGTCCAGCTGACCGACTCCAGCTACGTTGTCCACAGCGAGAACATCCTCTACCGTCAGGGGTACGAGGAGTTCCTTCGTCAAGGAGCCTCCGCCAGGCCCTTCAAGTTCGTGCATTCAGAAGGAGAGCTCGACGAGCGCAAGACCAGCAAGAACTTAGACAAGAGGAGGATTTACATCGACCTCGACGGAGAGACAGTCTACACCGTCAACACGCAATACGGAGGCAACTCCATCGGACTGAAGAAGCTCGCCATGAGGCTGGCCATCGTGAAGGCGTCCAAGGAGGGATGGCTCACCGAGCACATGCTGCTGATGGGCGTCAACGGCCCCGGAGAGAGAAGGACCTACTTCACGGGCGCATTCCCGTCGATGTGCGGGAAGACTTCCACCGCCATGCTCGAAGGGGAGAAGATTGTCGGCGATGACATCGCCTACCTCCGCAGGGTGGACGGACGCGTGCGAGCCGTCAACGTCGAGAGAGGCGTTTTCGGCATCATCCAGGGGATCAATCCGAAGGACGACTCTGTCCAGTGGAGGGTCCTCCACAGCCCTGGGGAGATCATATTCTCAAACGTACTCGTGACCCCCGTCGGGGGCGTCTTCTGGGACGGGATGGGCGAAGCGCTACCGCTCAGGGGGAAGAACTACAGCGGCGAATGGTGGTCTGGGAAGAAGGACGAGAAGGGGAAAGAGATACCCGCTTCTCACTTGAACGCCCGCTTCACAGTCTCACTGGACTTGTTCAGCAACCTGGACCCGGTCGTCGACGACGCCGCTGGCGTGCAGGTGGGCGCCATCGTCTACGGAGGACGCGACTCAGACACTTGCGTTCCCGTGGAAGAGTCGCTGGGATGGGATCACGGGATCGTCACCTTCGGCGCATGCCTCGAATCCGAGACCACCGCCGCCACCTTGGGGAAGGAGGGTGTTCGGGAGTTCAATCCCATGTCCAACCTCGACTTCCTGTCCATACCGGTGGGAAGGTATGTCGAGGACAACATCAGGTTCGGCCAGGGCCTCGAGCGGCCTCCTAAGATATTCGGAGTGAACTACTTCCTCAGGAACAAAGAGGGGAAGTTCCTCAACGACAAGACGGACAAACGCGTCTGGTTCAAGTGGATGGAACTCAGGACCCATGATGAAGTGGGCGTCATCGAAACGCCAACCGGGAGGATGCCCCTCTATTCCGACTTGAAGAGGCTCTTCGCCGATGTCCTCGGGAAGGACTATGCCTCGGAGGCTTACGAAGCGCAGTTCACGCTCAGGGTCGCGGAAAGGCTAGCGAAGCTGGACAGGATAGAGCGTACGTTTAGGGGCATGGACCATGTCCCCGTGAGGCTCTTCGACATCATCGGGGAGCAGCGCACCAAGCTCCTCGACGCCCGCTCCAAGCATGGCGACTACATCAAACCCTCGCAGCTGTCCTGACAAAGGCTTGATTCAGAGCAGCGCGTGCCTTGCTCGGAGCCCTCGTGCCGAGCACGCCCAATGAAGTTAGCATTTCATTGCAACGGTTTTAAGCCCCTGAAGGGACATCGACTACAGCGTGAGTCCTGAGAACGAACCCGACGATGACCAGCCGAGGTTTGTGAGGAGGAGCCCCCTGAAACCCGCCCAGAAACTCTGCCCCCGTTGCCTTAATCCCGTCAGAAACGCGAGCAAGCTCGGAGGCTGGTTGATCCCGATGAACTATTATTGCACTAACTGTGGATACACGGGGACCGCCTTTCTCGAGAAGACCTCGGACGAGGGTAGTGGAGAGTCGTAGGCTTGGGGCTTGGCGTGGAACCCACGCACAGACTAGTCGGGTCAGTACTCGCAGCGTTCTTCCTGTTCTTGCTTTTGCTGACGGCACTCCTGGTGGTGCTCTCCTTCCCGGTCGGCGCGTACGCCGTTTTCTTTACCCACCTTTCCAATTCGACCGCCGATACCGTTGCATCCCCGTTCCTTTGGCTCGGCCCGGTCGCCGTCCTCGTGCCTGTCTCGGTCAGTTTTGGGGTCGCGTTCACCACTGTGCTCATCATTTACCTTTCGATGTTCTTTTTGACTGTATTCCAGGGGAGAAGTCTGCCCTCCGCCGTCGCTTCGGGACTCAGGAATGGCTATGGAGAGTTCCTGTCCAACCGGGCATTGCTGACACTCGTGGCAATCGGGTTCTTGGCCTTCACCGCAGGACTGATAAACGAGGTAGCCTCGACCTTCGCTCCGGTCGGAAATCCATTCACTGGCCAAGACGACCTGCGAACCTTCGTCGGTCTCTCCCTCGCGCCCCTTCGAGAGGAGTTCGGGTTCAGGGTCCTCATCGTCGGAGTCTTGGCTGTTATCGTCAGCCTATCGCGGCCAGGAGTGTCGATCCTGAGGACGTTGTGGCGCCCCTCCGTCGCCTACGAGAGTGTCGATAACCGCACCGCCACTGTAGTCGTAATCTGGGCCGCGGGCGCCTTGAGCGCGGGCACCTTTGGCGCCTGCCACGTGGTGTGCGGCGGTGGGGGCTGGGACATCGGAAAGCTGCCGGAAGCCACCTACGGGGGCATCGTCCTCGCGTATCTGTACATCAGGTACGGGTTTCACGTCGCGGTTCTGGCGCACTGGGGCACTGACTACCTCCCGAGCGCCTTCGCCTTCTTCGGGCAGGGGGTGTACGGCATCCCCTGGACGTCGACTCCAGGGTATCTCCTCCAACAGATTGTCACAGCGGACCTGTTTGGGATCTTCGGAGCAGGATGCCTGCTGGCAATCGCCTTCATCGGGGCAACCAAACTTTCGAAGCTATGGCGGAAGCCGCCCCCCGTTCCTATCTGAAGTTCATAAGCCGCTGACCTGGGGGAATGCCGCGGTAGGCATGACAGTCCTAGGCGCTTCCATACTGAAGGACCTTGTATCGAAATACAAGGTGATCTATCCGTCATACCCCGAAGCTTTCGACGGCGACGGCTACGTGTTGACCGTCAGGGAGAACAGGACATTGAACTACCTGGAGCACAGGAACATGGTCTCTCGTGAAATAG
>JBEKAG010000040.1:0-8676 GCA_050015955.1 Nitrososphaerales archaeon | reverse complement strand
GCAGGTCGTATTGGGGGCCCAGGAGTGAAGTCGTGACCGCGATGTCTTGGATATGCCAACCAGGCGACCCCGTCCCCCAGGGGCTGTCCCACTTTCCCTCGACCAGAGTCTCGGGACGCCAGAGGGCAAAGTCGAGCAGGTTCTTCTTCCTGAGGGAAAGCTCGAGGGGCCGTAGAGAGAGTTCCCGGGGAGACTGGTGGGAGAGCCTCCCGAATTCCGGGAATGTCGAGACGTCGAAGTAGACCCAGCCGCTAGCCACGTATGCGTGCCTCTTCTCAATCAAGAGAGAGACTTGCTCAATCATCTGGTCCACGTGCGCTGAGACCGGCTCGAATCTGCATACGGAATCGGCTTTGAGCTTCGCCATGTCTTCGACGAAGTACCTCGAATACTCCTTTGCAAGGGCAAGAGGATCCTTGCCCTTCCTGCGGGCTTCGTCCGTTATCCTCTCATCTATGTCAGTGATGTTGAGGACGAAATGGACCTTGTACCCATGGTAGGTTAGGTACCGCGCGACGACGTCATAGAAGATGTATGTGCGAGCGTGACCTAAGTGCATGTAGTCTTGAACCGTCGGTCCGCAGACGAACATTCCGACTTCTCCGCGGTGCAGACTTCTGAAAGGTTCCTTCTTCTGGGTGAGAGTGTTAAAGACAACGAGCCGGCTCGGCAAGAGATAGTAGCGCGTTGAGAGACGCGTGGGTATTAGGCTTTTTGAGCCAGGGAAACATGACGCGGGTGCGAGCCTTGTTCTATGAGAAAAGGGTCAGGTCGTTCGCCGGATTGATGCTTGAGGCACGACGCCTGGACTCCGACGCCGGAATCAGGGTGGTCGGTTCGTACCTGAGGCGCAGCTGCTTCGCGTTTGTGACAAGGTCCGTCGGCAGGTATACGGTCATGGTCTACGAAAGGAGAGGCCGCAAAGTCCCTGCTGTAGGCAAGAGAGTCCTTTCGAGGGAGTTCGAGTCTCTGCGAGAACTGATGAGATTCCTGAGAAGAATCACGCAGAAGGAAGTCGATGCCTTCGTGTACTGACCGAGGCGTTCGGCAAAAGTAGGTTTCAGCTTAAGAAGAGGCACCCTGGCCGTACGGACACATGATTGCCTTGAGCGGTCTGTACAGGAAGGTCGCAAGGAAGGTGCTTTCCGAGACGCTCTCCGTCAAGAAGGGAGAGACAGTCACGGTGGAGACTTGGAACAATGGTCTAGAATTCGCGAGGGACGTTGTGATAGAGGCAAGGATGATGGGATGCTCTCCAATTCTGCTCCTGGAGGACGAAGAAGCGTACGTCGAGGGGGTGGGCGGGGCACCCAAGGACAGAATCGGGACGATGGGGCGAAACGAGTATGGAATGCTCGAAGGAACGGATGCGTACGTGTTCATTCCTGGGCCTCTTCTTGCCGCGTACCAGACAAGGATCAAGCCTCAACTCATGTCAGATTCCACGAAGTATAACGAGTCCTGGTACAACGCTGCAGAGAAGGCTAAGCTTAGGGGAGCTCGTCTGGCCTTCGGGTACATCGGAGAAGAGATGGCAGGGGTCATGGATAGGACTGTCCAGCAAGTGGTGGAACGGCAGTTGAACGCCGCTCTAGTCGATTTTGGTGGCATCTCGAAATCAGCGCAGAGGCTCTCTTCTCTCTTCGCCAATGGTTCTGAAGCCGTAGTCCATGCAAGAGGTTCACGCCTTGAATTCTCGTTGAAGGGTGAGATGACGACAGAGGACGGAGTGGTGAGCCGCGCAGACGTGGAGGAAGGCAACAACATGACCTACATTCCGCCTGGGTTCGTGTCCAACAGTGTCGACCCGACCTCTGCCTCGGGGACGCTGAGCGTTTCGAAGACTCTGACGAGACTGGGCCTGCTCAAGGACGCAGCATTGACGTTCAGGGAGGGAAGGCTAGTCAGATGGAAGAGCAGTGGTAGCATGTCGATGCTCACCGAACTCGTAAAGTCTGTGCCACAGCAGAGACGGAAGCTGACAATTCTTAACGTGGGAATCAATCCCAGAATGGGCTATCTGTTCGGACAGGACAGGATGGTGGCCGGGTCGGTAACAGTCGGTGGATTCGGGTTCATGGCGGTCATCAGAGGAGCGGACCTGACGGTCAGAGGAAGGCAAGTCGTGACCGGCGGGAAGCTGTAGCTGGCCGTGAGGCCCAATACCCAGTCGAAAGTCCGACAAGCATGCTAAATGGAAGTGCGTCAGGGAACCACCATTTCGGAACCTGTCCCGCCCTAGGATGCCATGTCAATGGTCCAAGGCCATCCTTCGGGTAAACCCATCTGATGAATCCAGTAGCCTTTTCACCTAGGAAGTTCGACGATATCCCATGAGCAGAATCCATTCCAATCTGAAGGAGGGCGATATGGCACCTGATTTCGAGCTCCCCTCGTCGGCCGGAAGGCCAGTCAAGCTCAGTTCCCTGAAAGGCAAGAGCGTCGTGTTGTATTTCTACCCCGAAGACGACACGCCCGGCTGCACGAAAGAGGCCTGCTCATTCAGGGACAACCTGCCCAAATTCGAAGGCCTCGACGCTGTCATCCTTGGCGTCAGCAAAGACTCACTGGCCTCTCACAAGAAGTTCATTGGCAAGTACTCCCTGAACTTCACTCTTCTGAGCGACGAGGGGCTAGAGGTCCACAGGCTCTACGACACCTGGAGGCTGAAAGACAACTTCGGTAGGACTTACTGGGGAACAGAGCGGTCTACGTTCGTAATCGACAAGAAGGGGAGAATCAAGAAGGTGTTCAGGAAGGTGAAGGTCGACGGCCACGAAGCCGAGGTTCTGAAGGCTTTGCAGGCCTAGGAACGACGGGTCATGGGCAAAGGGTGAAGTGGCCACCCCCTGCCTTTAACGGACTGATCTCTGGTTTGGGCGTGGAATTAGAGAAGTTGAATCCCCGTTGTTCTACTTCAACATCTCGTTTTCAGATGGCATGGGCTTTATGAGCCCCTTCCTCATGAGCACCTCTGTGGACTCCCGCGCGTTCTTTATTATCGCAGAAGCCCTCTGATACAGTTCCTCCTTGCTGGGTTTGATTCTGGCCACGCCCTGTTCAATCGATTTCTGGGCACATGCAACAGCTACGCGCGGATAGACCTCCCATTCATCCATTTTCGGCGTGATGTCATCTTCGTCTATTCCCCGTGCTTCAGCGAACCTCGCCAGTTCCTCCGCGGCGGCTACGCACATGTCATCTGTCACAGTCTTGGCCCTCACGTCCAGAACTCCACGGAATATACCCGGGAATCCCAGGCTGTTGTTGACCTGATTCGGAAAGTCGCTTCTGCCGGTAGCTACTACTCGAGCGCCTCCCTCCTTCGCTTCCCAAGGCCATATCTCTGGGATTGGGTTCGCGCATGCGAAGACTATCGCGTTGTCGTTCATTGTCTGTATCCATTCCTTTCTTACGACTCCTGGTCCAGGTTTGGTGGCCGCCACCACTGCGTCACTGTTCTTGAAAGCGGCAGCGATGTCGCCGGTCCTGCCTTCTGCATTTGTCATTTGGGACAGCTCGTACTTCCAAGGATCGTCCTCTTTGCGAATATCTTCACGACCTGGATAGATGACGCCTTTCGTATCAACCAGGATTAAGTTGCCCGGTTTCACTCCCCATCGCGTCAGAACGTACGCCGCCCTAAGGTTGGATGCTCCTGCCCCCACCAGCGTAATGAGACTCTCTTTCGGATTCTTACCAACTATCTTGAACGAATTGATCAGCCCAGCCAGAACAACCGTGGCCGTCCCCTGCTGGTCGTCGTGCCAGACCGGGATTTCCAGGCGTTTCCGTGCTTCCTCCAGAACACGGAAGCATTTTGGTTTCTCGATGTCCTCAAGATTGATTCCGCCGAAAGACGGCTCGATAAGTTCACACGTCCTGATTATCTCCTCTGGGTCCCTTGTCTTCAGGCAGATTGGAAAGGCATCGACACCGCCCAGATACTTGAACAGAATGCTCTTTCCTTCCATAACGGGCAGTCCCGCCTCTGGCCCGATGTTCCCTAGGCCCAGTACACGCGTGCCGTCTGTTACGACAGCAACAAAGTTCCACCGGTTGGTGAGCTCGAACGACTTCTCAGGGGATGCCTGTATCTCCTTGCATGCGGCGGCTACGCCTGGAGTGTACCAGATGGCGAAATCTTGGTAGCTTGTGATGGCACACTTGGGCATGACCTGCAGTTTCCCCTCGTAGAACCTGTGAAGAGGTGGTGCTAGCATGGAAGGCTTCTTCGCCTTCTCCAGCAGTTCGTCTACCGTAGGCTTCTTTTCGGATTCTTGTTTGGATATCGCGCTCTTCGCCATCTCAAGCCGCGGCCTCTCGGGTCGCCCTTTAAGGGTGGAAGGCGATTCTCAGAGTTGGAAATCGTTGTTTCTGACTCGCTTCACGTAAGAGCAGACGAACAGCAGAGTTGCTCGAACCCTTATTTCCCGACGGAATGATGCAGGATAAGGCGAACCGTTGGGATGGTCGACAGGCAATTTGAGCAGTATGTGAAGGACAACCTAGGAAGATTTGCCGGCGATGTCATCCGACTGGCGTCCAAGCCGAGCGTTTCGGCCAGGAAGGAGGGAATCGAGGAGTGCGCGGCACTCGTTGAGAAGATGCTTCAAGATATCGGAGCGACGACCAAGGTGTTGAGGATGGAGGGCGCAGCGCCGCTCGTTTACGGCGAAGTGAAATCAAACCGCTCAAGCAAGACCATTCTGTTCTACAACCACTACGACGTTCAACCTGAGGAACCGCTGGAGCTCTGGAAGTCTCCGCCATTCAAGCCGGAGATAAGGGATGGGAGGATCTACGGCCGGGGAGTGTCTGACGACAAGGGGGAGCTCGTATCTAGGCTTAAGCTCGTTGAAGCTTACGTCAAGACAGGCGGAGAACCTCCTTGCAACGTGAAGTTCTGTTTCGAGGGGGAGGAGGAGACCGGGAGTGCGCACCTGGAAGAGTACGTATCAAAGAACCCCGACCTCTTCAAGGCTGACGGAGTCATCTGGGAATACGGGACCGTTGACCTGGAAGGCAGGCCGATGGTGACTCTTGGAGTGAAGGGGATTATTTACCTGGAGTTTGTTGTCCAGTCGCTCTCGCAGGATGCCCACAGCAGCTACGCGGCTGCGCTTCCGAGCGCGCCCTGGAGACTCGTCAGGCTTCTGAACCTGATAAAGGGCGAGAATGAAAGAGTGCTGGTGCCCGGTTGGTACAACGGCGTCGAAACGCTCTCCGACGAGGAGCTGAAAGTCCTGCAGGAGATGCCCTTTGACTCGGAGGCTTTCAAGAAGAACTACGGAGCCGGAAGCTTCCTTGACGGGATGAACGGCGAGCAGGCAAAGAAGGCCCTCGCCCAGAGACCGACAGGCAACATCGCTGGAATCTGGGCAGGATACACGGGGCCCGGGTCGAAGACTGTGCTGCCGAAGGAGGCCCATGCGAAGATGGACTTCCGGCTGGTCCCAGGCCAGGACCCAGCAGACCTACTCAAGAAGCTCCGGCAGTACATGGACGCCAAGGGCTTCGCTGATGTGAAGATCGTGCTCGAGAGCATGGAACCGGCCGCGAGGACATCCTACAAGAACCCGTTCGCGCAGGCCGCCATCAGAACTGCGGAGAAGGTCTACGGGAAGAAACCCATCGTCGAACTCTCGTCTTCGGGGACGGGCCCGCTCTACATCTTCACTCGAAGGTACAAGATGCCGTCAGTCGAAATCGGTGTGTCAGCGATGGACGGGGGAATACACGCCCCGAACGAGAACCTGAGACTCGAGGACCTTCAGAAGGGAATCTGCTGGATCGCTGAGACCATGGAACTCTTCGCCGCCCCCTGAACTACCATCTGCCAAGGTCACCCTCAAGCAGGCCCAGGCGCAGGTGGACATGGTCGATGTGCCTCGAGAGTTCGTCCCGGTCGCCCATGGTCTCCCCGCAGTAGGGACAGGCGAGGGCGTTCGGCGAAGCGAGTTCAGGGAGAACAACGTGCTGTTCGAGTCCGCCAGAGACGACCGCCTTCTGAGTGACCAGACCGACGAGATTCCCCTTCCTCGTCACCCCGAGTCTCCTGACGCCGAGCTTGGACATCTTGGCGATGGCGTCTGCGACCTTCGCTGCAGAGTCTACTGTTGCAATCGGCGCGCTCATCACGTCCCTGACTTCAATGACGGATGGGTCCAACCCTGCGGCGACCACCTTGTACAGGATGTCCCTCTCGGTGACGATTCCGATCGGCTCATCGTCGCGCATCACGACGGCTTCGGTAGCTGCGGCCTTCTGCATCACCCTCGCGGCGTCTGCCACCGAGTCATCAGAGTTGACCCTAGCAAAATCGGTCGACATGTAGTCCGAAACGGGCTGGTCGAGTGACTTGAGAAGGTCCACGTGTGTGACGAAGGAAATCCTCTACTTAAGATGATTAGCGACCAATTCATAAACAGCGGGCTGATAGGCGAGGCGGGTTGAAGGCTGCAGTACTGGGGTCAGGTCTCATGGGGGGCGTAGTCGCTTGGGACATGGCGCGCTCTAAGGGCGTCGACAGCGTAGTTGTCTCCGATGTCGATGAAGAAAGGCTCGCCGCAGTGAAGAAGCGGTCAGGCGGCAAGAAGCTCTCCGTGGAGGTCCTCAACATAAGGGACAGAAGAAAGACCGAGAGGTTCCTGAGGCAGTTCGACGTCGCCGTCTCTGCCCTTCCGCACGGAGTAGTGCACAGTTCGGATCTCGCGGCTGTAGCCTCAGGCACCAAGATGGTCAACGTCGCCTTCGAAGACGAGCAGATGGAGCTGGACTCGGCGGCAAAGAAGACTGGCGCTCTGCTGATTCCGGGCTGTGGCCTTGCGCCGGGGCTCGGAGGAATACTCCTCGCGCACGCGCTGGAGGCACTGGGCGGAGGCGATGAAGGGCACATCCTTGTCGGGGGCCTCCCTCAGGTCCCGCAGCCCCCGTTCGGGTACAAGCTGGTCTTCTCGATCGTCGGCCTGCTTCGAGAGTACATCGATGACGCTCGGGTCTTCAGGGGCGGCAAGCTCGTGAAGGTCAGGCCTTTCTCCACTGTCGAGAAGGTAGAATTCCCGGCTCCAATCGGGACGCTGGAGGCCTTCTGCACCGACGGGCTGGCGAGCCTCGTCTACACCATGAAGGGGATGCGGGTCCTGGACGAGAAGACGCTGAGATGGCCTGGCCACGCTGAAAGGATGAGTCTCCTGCAAGAGGCAGGGTATTTCGCAAAGGACAAGGTGAAGGTAGGGAGCGCAGAGCTATCGCCTCTCGAGATGTCCTGGGCGGTCTTGGGGAAGAAACTGAGTGAGGGGGACCCGCACGACGTGACTGTGATGAGGGTCATCGCGCGGTCGGAGACCGGCGAGTTCGTCTACGATATGGTGGACAGGTACGATGACAGGGAGAAGGTGACGTCGATGGGAAAGACGACGGGGTACACAGCATCGATCGTAGCGCAGATGGTCGGGTCGGGCAAGATCAAGGGGAAGGGAACGCTCGCTCCTGAAAAAGCGGTGGAAGGCCCGCTCGTAGAGGCGCTGCTTTCTGAACTCGACAAGAGAGGCGTCAGCATCACGTCGAATAGGCGCAGGTCGCTCTGAGGACAGAAATCGAGAAGATCGGAGCGGTGGAGAGGGAGGTCGAGGAGAAAGAATGCTCAGCTCCTACAGCATGCTGATTATCAAGTAGGAAACGGCCGCGACAGCTGCGGAGGCCGGGATTGTAATCAGCCAGGCCCAGATGATCCTTCTCGCGACGCCCCACCTAACCCTCGAAGCGCCCATGGTGGACCCTGAGCCCATCACGCCGCCGCTGACAACATGAGTCGTGCTGACAGGGATGCCGGCCAATGAAGAACCGATTATTGTAACCGCAGACGCTGTCTCGATTGAGAACCCGTGAACGGGGTCGAGCTTCGTCATCTTGAAGCCGAGAGTCTTCACGATTCTCCAACCTCCGAAGAAGGTTCCGAGAGCGATTGAAGTGTGAGCCAAGAGAACGACAACGAGAGGCACGCTGAAGGTCGGTATCCACCTCACAGAAAACAAGAGAGCAGCCACCACTCCCATCGTCTTCTGCGCATCGTTTGTCCCATGGCTGAGGCTGACAAAGGCAGCGGAGACGAGCTGGAGCCGCCTGAAATAGCGGTTGACGACGAAAAGGGGTATGGTGAAGAAGGCTCTGATCAGAGCGGTCATAAGCATGAATGCGATTACGAAGCCAATGATCGGTGAAAGTACCATGAATGTGAGTGTCTTTTGCAGCCCGGCCCAGACCAGCGAATTCAGGCCTGCCTTGATCAACGCAGCGCCCACGAGGCCGCCAATCAGCGCGTGCGAGGAGCTGGAGGGGAGGCCGAGATACCAAGTAATCAGGTCCCAAACAATGGCACCAATCAGGGCAGCGAGGATGAGGTTTGGAGTAATCACCAACGAGCTGACTATCCCATTGCCGACCGTGGTCGCGACCGCGACGCCGAAGACCAAGAAAGCGATGAAATTGAAGAAGGCGGCCATCGCCACGGCGGCCACCGGCGGGAGCACCCTAGTGGAGATGACTGTCGCGACGGAGTTGGCGGCGTCATGGAAGCCGTTGATGAAGTCGAAGCTGTACGCGACCACTATTATCCCGAGCACGTAGATGGCCTGGAGGTCCACTACGTTCGCCTAGGTGGACCTGATGAGGATA
>JBEKAG010000039.1:0-8692 GCA_050015955.1 Nitrososphaerales archaeon | reverse complement strand
CCAAGGTAATCTATGCGTCAGGGCCCGACCAAATGCAAAGGATGCTAGCTTCGGGGTCAGCCGATGCCGGATGCATTTGGGAGCCCTATGCCACAATCCTTGAGGCCCGGGGAGCACACAGGATGATACGCTATTCGGAGCTGACCGAGCACGTCTGCTGCGCCTTGGCCGCGGGCAATCACCTGAGCGAGGAATTGCTATCGAAAGTATCTGAGCAGTACGTGCTATCGATGGACCTGTTCAGAAGAGATCCCGATGCGCACATGTCAGCCTATGGAGCTCTCTCTGGGCTGAACGCCTCGCTGCTAAGGCGCGTCTCTCGAGAATACTCCTATTCCGGAGATCTCTCTCTGAGTGTAATGAAGCGCCAGCTCGAGAGCGCGGGCATCGTTCTACCCTCCCCCTCCTCTTTCGAGGATGCACTTCTGGCGCACACGAAAGCAAGGTCAAGCTAGACCCGGAGTGAGGCTACCCGCCGAAGAGCAGTCACACGTGTCACCGCGGGTTTTTATCCCTGCTTCGCTACGAGCCCGCCGTGTCGACGGAGACCAAGTTCAAGGTCAGGGTGTACCCATCGCCCAAGCCCAATAAGGTCCCCAAGGCCGTCAGCGAGGAACTGAAGGGCGGGGCGAGTCCCAAGGCGATCTCGCGGATGAAGAAGGAGAGCGTCGATTGCCCTGTCGTCAAGAAGGAGGTCGCATTCTTAGTCTGCTTCGCTTGCCCGTCATTCCTTCGAAGGGTGACAGGAGTCGTCGACTGCGCGGGCGGACAGGGCCCGCCGCAGGAATGGCTGTTGGGCTGAGCGGATTCAGAGATACTCCTCTGAAGACTTCCGAAGGCGGGTGCTTCATGCCCGGATCATCAGAGCCATGTTGGACCTATCCCTTGAGGAAACCCACCGCCAGCCCGACGATGAAGGCGAGAGAGGTGTAGGGCAGATAGCCCGCCACCCGCTTTACCCAGTTGGAGACGTTGGAACTCGATTTCAAGAAGCCAAAGAGCGGCTTCAGCACCTGGTCGGGTGACAGGAATCCGGCGACGATAAGGAGCAGTAGGATTGCGGCTATGAGCAGGCCGATCTTCAGGGATTTCTTGATCAGAAGTCCGACGATGAAACCGATGATCAGAGGCAGGAGCGCCTCGAAGATGAAGGTCAGCGAGATGTCGGGAGGCAGAATCGCGACCAAGCGGATTCATTTTGTTCCCGGGTCTTATGAACTATCTGCTCGCTCATCGGTCTGCCGATTTGGCGCGCGCGCTATCTGCTTCAAACGTTTTATACGAATGTCAGCTTCAGGTCTCTGTTGCGAGATCGGAACTCGCTGATTGCAGCCCTCTCCGCATCGTTCACGGCGATGTTCCTGAGCTTCATACTCCACTCTCCGTGGTCCACTCCCAACATCTACAGCGACATAGGTTCGCTCTGGGGACGGCCGGAGATCCAGCAGGGATTGGTCCCCTATTTCCAATTCTTCCTCGAGTATCCACCCGTCTCGGGTTGCATAATCTACGTCGCGCGCGTCATTGGAGGCGGCTACGAGGGATACTACTCGGTCTTCGGGTTCATTAGTCTGGCCGCTGCCTTGGTGCTGGCTTGGTCTTGCTGGCGCATCACCAAGGTGCTCGGGTCGCGGCTGAACCCGCTCTACTTCTTCCTCCCCAGTGTGATAATCTATGGGGTCTACAACTTTGACCTTTTCAACGCGCTTTTCATCATTCTTAGCCTGCAACTGTTCCTCGAAGGCCGCAAAGGAGCTTCCGCATTGGCCCTGGGCCTGTCGATAGCGACGAAGCTGGTGGGTGCCTTTCTGCTCCCGATCTATCTCCTGGAGCTCAGGGAAAGGAAGCTGAGGTTGAGGTATCTCTTGGTCACCGCTGCGGTCGTAGCATGCTTCTATCTGCCGATTGTCCTTCTGAACCTCAAAGACCTGTACCAATTCTACAACTACCTCAAGGGCTGGGGGTTGGAGGATGCGTGGTATGTCTGGATCTTCCAGGACCCGATGAGTGGCTACGCGAAGTGGTTCGGACTCGCAGTCACTGGCGTTCTGCTCATCAGGGTCTGCACGCTGAAGGTGCCTCTCGCCGCTCGTGTCTTCTTGGGCCTCGCAGCCTACCTTTTCGGGGCCTACATCTACGCTCCGCAGTTCAATCTGATGCTGATTCCCTTGGTCATCGTTCTTGCTGTCGACGACCCGTCACTTTATGCTTGGGAAGTCTTCAATGTGCTAATCATTCTGACGTGGTTCTCGGTCACACACCCCACCTTGCCGTGGACGGTTCCTCAAGCGATGGCCCTGCTGCGCACTGGGTCGCTTGCTTGGCTTTCCATAGACTTGCTACGCCGGAATGGAGTCAGACCCGTGCAACTCCTTCCCTCCTTCCTGCGGCGGCCGACTCTTCTGGATTTTCCTTCAATCGCCAAAGAGAGGCAAGCTCGCGAGTCCGGGGCATAGGGGTCGCCGTGTGGACGCTCGCATCTCAAAGGCCGTTCTTCCTCCCTTGCGCGCCCGACCCACAGAAAGGAGTGGATTTCCATCCATCGTCCGCCGGTGATCTACGTATCTATCTGCGCTTGCGCGCGATGAGCCCCGCGACCATGCCGAAGTTGCACTTGCCCGTTCCCAAGACCTCGAAGTCGAGCTCCCTCAGCATTGCCAACAACCCACCGTCCTTACTGGACTTCTCTCCAAGATGAAGCTCGGTAACGTGGGGGATCATCTTCCATTTCTTGCCAGGCCCCAGCTTTGTCCAGAGCCACCAGACGGCCCTCCATCGCAGCTTGGGGACGGGAGTCGACACGACGAGGTAGCCCTGGGACCGGAGCACCCTGTCGACCTCTCTCAGAGCTCTCACGGGAGAGTCAAGATGCTCGAGGACCTCGAAGCAGGTGGCGATGTCGAAGGAACAGTCTGGGAATGGGATGTCGTATGCTGAGCCCTCCTTGGTAGTGACCCCCCTTTCCTTGGCGGCCGTGAGTTCCACAGGGTCGAGGTCGAGGCCGGTGACCTCGCCCGACGGCTTCACGAGCCTGATCGTGAACCCGTCGCCCACCCCGACGTCCAGCAGACTAAGGTTCTCCCACCCCGCGGGCATGAGCTGCCTGACCATCTTCGCCAGGCCTGACCTCCACCACTTGGAGAATGGGTTAGATTCGTAGTAGCTCGTGGTGGGCTTCTGCATGCCTGAATTGTGAGGCCTAATTCAGAGGGTTGTTAAGGTTGCGAAGGGGACGGCGAGTGCCTCGGGAGGCGCGCTCGAACTTGACTGGCCTGCATAGAATGGGGGGAGAGGCGTGAGAGAGCGCGCGAAGCGTGTGGGGAGGCCAGCGCAAGTGAGTAAGCGCGAACTACTTCCCGATTAGGACTCGCAGCCAGATGGGAAGGAAAGCCTTGTCAGGGAAGAAAATGAAGAAGAACACAAACACTCCTGCCATGTAGAGGACCTGAAGGTATCCTGACATCCATTTCCGGGTCAGGAAGTAGGCCGTTCCCATCGCGACCGCAGGCAACGCGGGGATGAAGTAGAAGGGATACGTCACCCTTCCGTATGCGAATAGAGCGACATATGTGAAGTAGTTCCATGAGAACCAGACCAGAGAGAGCAGAGCCAACTTGGCATCGCCAGAGAGGTTCCGTGAGGCTGTGTCGACGAACCCGAACTGCTCTAGCCCCTTACCACGCGGCTTGAGGGCCTCCCATACTGCCAGTGCATCTAGGGGCATCCACAGAAAAGTCGTCCAGGTCTCGAGGAAGTTGGTCACACCGTAGAATGCGACCCCTACGTAGTAGTAGCACGTGCTCGAGCAAACCGAGACTTTGGTCCCGTAGTAAGTGACGGGCTGATAGTACGTCATCCAACTGAAGGGAGTAATCTGGGTGCTGTTGCCGTTGGGCCCGCCGTATGACCAACCCCCGCCTTTCAGTGCGGCACCGTAAGTCAGTATGTAGTGTATCTCGTCAAGGAAGGTCGGGAACGCGTTTTTCGCGAGCAGCGAATCGTACAGCTGGAGGCCTAGGATGAACACTCCTGCTGTCACGACACCGATCTCAACGGCGCATAAGAGCCGCAGTTTCCACCCTCCCTCCCCCGCTACGAGATGATAGGTCACCAAGGTCATCAGGAGGAAGATTGCGGTCTCTTTCGAAAAGGCTGCCAGCCCGAGCATGATTCCAGAGAGCGTGAACCGATCCAGCTTCCAGAAACGGACATTGTAGAAGTACAGCACAAAGGCCAAGAGCGCGAAGAAGACCATTGGGATATCGAGCCACGCAGCACTCGAGTTCGAGAAGAACATCACGTCGAGGGCGAGAAGTGCCGCCGACAGATAGGACATCCTGCGGCTCGCGGAGAGTCTGAGGACCAGGGCGAACACCAGCGGCACAGAGAAGGTCCCTAGGAGGACGGTGAAGATCCTCCAGCCAAAGGGGTTGTCTCCGAAGGCCGCCATGCCCGCAGCAATCAGCATCTTCGAAAGGGGCGGATGCTCGGTGTGACAGTTCGGGACCGACGGCCCGCACTGAGTCCCGTTCAGCATCAATCTTGCTTCCGGGAGGTAATAGGACTCGTCGCCGATAGCAGTTGTCGCCGAGCTGATTACGTAGAGATGGGCGACCAGCGTCGCCGCAGTCAGGAGCACTATGAACACGAGAGGCACTCGATGGGAGGGGTAGGCGAGATATGCGTAGCCGACGCCCGTGCTCAATGTCACAACCGAAGTGATTCCGAGCGAGATTCCCGTGAGCTCAACGACCCGGAACAGCGGTGCAGAGGGCAAAGAGGCGTGAGCGAGAAGCAGAACCACGAAGAGTCCCAGCTCGGCTAGAGTCACAGCGAGCATGACCTTGAGGAAGTAACCGAGGGCGAACCATGGCCGCCCGGATCTGGTCAGTTCCACAAAGGGGACCTGTTTGCTCTGTCTAAAAAGATTGAAGCGATGGGTCCCTGCACGGCACTACGCGCTACGCAAGGCGATGAGCAAAGAAACCTTTCCAGTCTCCTGGCATGGGCGCAGCCTGAGAAGTGCAGCACGGGTTGTGCGCAACCCTAATGTGGCGCTATGTCCAAGCCTCCGGTCGTGGACCTCAATGCCGGGAAGGCGCGAAGAGCCGTATCGTTTGTAGCGACGGTGGTCGTCGTGGGGGCGCTGATCATAGTTGCAATCGGGAGCATGGCGGTCCTGCTCATTCCGTCCCAGACGTCGTCGAGCAGCACTGAAACCAGATTTACAACTTCGACATTGACTTCAAAGACCACTTCAACGATTCTTGATACGTCGACTGAGACCAACCTAGTCAACGAGACGCGAACGTCTACAATCTTGGATACCATGACCACCACAGTACCGGTGGGCGGTACGGAGACTCTTACAATTCGGACAACGCTGACGAGCCTCACAACCTCGACGACGAACGAGACTGCAACCACGACAGTAAGTGTCACCTCCGCGAAGACAACAACGGCAACGGCGAGCACAACGACGACGAGGATTACAACGGCAATGACCACGACGACGGCAACGACAACTTCAACGATTCTGACAACTTCAACGATTCTGACAACTTCAACGATTCTGACAACTTCAACGATAAACTCTACTTCTACGATCATTATAACATCTACCGAACCGTGAGCGAGCGCGCGTATTCACGAGTTCTCGTATGAGCATCTGCAGTGGATGACAAGACCCGACCAGGGGCTTTCCTCAACAGGTCAGAAGGGGTCACGTGTCGATTGGACCGGTCGAGCCGACCTAGAGTAGTGTCTGATTGATGCGCGCTCCCTCAGCACGAGGAGCCTTCAGAAACGAACCTATCTGATTCCGGTGAAAGGACAGAACGTCCGCACGAAACCGAATGCATCGCTCAGTGAAGCGGACTTCACGGAGACACTACCGATGTCGGGGCTGGGCCCGTAGAACTCCTGAAGAATCCTGCGCTTGACTACTGTCCAGCCGATCTCGCCGAGAAGGTTCGTGAGAGACTCCTCCAGCTTCTCCGGGTCCTTACTGGCTTTCTCAAGTGTAAGGCTGTAATCCTCTGTGAGATAGAAGAGGACCGCCTTCTTGCCGCCCTCCGAAAAGACTGAAGTGAGGGCAGAGTCAAGTCTCTCTCTAATCTGTTCGTAGGCAATACTCCGACTGGAGCCTGTCTGGGGCTGTCTGTGTCCGAAGATTCGCACGATGGGAATCTCATGGTCCATCTTATTAGTGGTTATGGAGTCTAGATTCAAACTAAGCGGCATCGGTTTCGTGTTTCGTCTTGAGTGAGGATGGTCCACGCTCGGAAAAGTGGATGACTAATCTATAATACATATATAGAACAGAGCAAGAACGATTCCTAGAGGAAGATGTCCTTCCTAGAAAACGAAGTCTCGGTTCAGGTCAACGGGTCCGAGAAGAAGCCTCCGACACGCAGGTCTGAACTAGAGATAAAGATGGATGTGCTCCGCGTCGTAAGTGCGGGGATCGACAGGCCCACTCAGATAATGTACAAGGCCAACCTTTCTTGGATTGCCCTACAGTCCAACCTGAAGTCGCTTGTCACGAGCAGCTTCCTCAGAGTGGAAGACTTGGGCAGCAGGAAGCGGTACGAAATGACTCAGCACGGGTTCGAAATCCTCGGCACGTACCAGAAGGTGGTCGACGCGATGAGCGCCCTTCCGCCAGTGCAGAGACAAGCTTTCTAACCAGCTGCGAAATCAAAGAAAGAAAACCAGCCAACAGTTTCTGCACGGCCACCCTTTTTTGGGACGAGCTACTCTCTCTTCTGAACCGCGAGTTGCCCTGAGCTGCAGGACAACCGGTTGCTGAACAAGTTCCGTATGATGCTCTTCTCCCTTTCGTTGTGCGCCCCTTCGGTAAAGAGGAAGACAGCAGTGACGGCGTGGCTGCTGGTCATCTCGATGGCCTGCTTCAGGAACTTGTAAGTCGTCTCCAGTCCGGCTGAAAGTATGAGGTCGGTGATGCTGTCGAACACGAGCCCGATCTTCAGACTTGGATTTGACGTGATCATCTTGTCCAGGACATTCAGGAGAACCGACTGGTCGTTGGCCGGAACTAGCACCTCCGTGGGAAGCTCGCCTGGCTTCGGGTAGGAGACTCTAGTAGTCGTGGTGAAGAACCTGACATTCTCCAATCCTGACAAGGAGTTGTACACCGGGCTGCCCCGGGACGTGAACGCAAAGAGAAGGTACTGGCTCGTCCCCAGCTCGAGGGCCAGGTCCCTGATGCTCTCCTCGTACCTTACCGAGGGGTTAACCTCCATGAGGAACTCCTTGCCAAAGACCTTGTCAGCGGCTAGCCCCAGACGCCCCGAGAAGGTGGTCACGAGAGGGACAGACGGCGCCTGCACGAGAGCGGTCGGCTGGAAGAAGGCACTCAGGAGAGTCGCCCGCCTGAAGGTGGCAGCCGTCACCGCGAAGGCAGCTGCGGCGACCAAGTACCCCACTGCGCTGGCGTCGACCCCCTCGTTCAAGAGATACCCATTGAAGAACAGCAGGTCAAGCCCAATTGCCACCCATGCTACCGGGAGTACGGTGAAGGCGGTCTTCACCTCCGCGTCGGTTGACCTCGCCCTTGCCATTAGCAGGAGGCCCGAAGGATAGACTATGAATATCAGCAAGATTCCGAGCAGCAGGTCCAAGTAGAAGGGGTCGAACTGAGTGGCCATCTGGCAGCCAAATGGGAGAGTTGCACAGGCAGTCTGGCCTTGAAGATAGCCAACGATATTCGGCACGTTCTGCTGCGTGAAAGTACTCGGTACGAACAGGAAGAAGCCAGAAACCAGTATGTAAATCGAGTAGAGTAGGAAGAAGGTCGCCTGCCTCTGATGCCGAAAGACCTCTCTGATGATGTCCGCGAATGCCTTTCCTTTGGGCCTGTAGAAGATCGCGAGGGCGACTAGGGTCAGGAGGAACACGTCGGCCAGAACGAAGCTGGTCCCGGATATCGTGTACACCGTCATGAAGAGGCTCCCGGTAACGAAGTCCCTGGGGAGTTCGAGGGCGACGACCCCCATGAAGAATACGTGGACCATTACCAGCAAGTTTCTTACCAGCAGGTATTCGGTAGTCTTCTGCCTGAGGACGTAGAGGGCAGACATGCCGGTGATTACCAGAGTGACAAGATGAATCGCAGGAATGAGAAGACTGGTCGGTTCCAGGGCCATTGCCTACCGCTTCACACTGGTTCTTAAGGCCGTTTCTGGAAGCTGCGTTGTCAGCGCCTGCGCCCCTCCAGCCAACGTGTCAGCTCCTCCAGTATCTGCTTGGCCTTTGTATCGGGAAGCGACTTCAGGCTTTCTCGGGCGATGGAGGCGTGCTTCAGACAGGATTCGGAGGCGAATTCCACCGAACCCAGGTCGTCGAGGATCCCCTGTACCTCAAGTGCATCGGCCATGCCGTATTCGCTCCTGGCCATCAGGCCCCTGACTCTGTTCCTATTCCGTGGGTCGGCGTGTGAAAGAGCATGTATCAGTACGATGTTGCCCGCGTTGTTTTGCATGTCCATCAGCATCGGCTTCCCTATCTCTTGGGTCGTCCCCGTGATGTCGAGGACATCGTCCATCATCTGGAACGAGACCCCAAGGTTCCTACCGTACTCGTAGAGGTCTGTGACGACCTTCTGTTTTCCCCCACCGACTATCCCGCCCGACGCCGCCGCTGCGCCGAACAGCGCCCCGGTCTTCAGGCC
>JBEKAG010000038.1:0-8805 GCA_050015955.1 Nitrososphaerales archaeon | reverse complement strand
CTTGGTCTGGACCTCGCCCCCTATGGTGAAGCGGAGGACGCCTCCCTTCTCGTCCTTGAAGGCCATGTCGTCGCCCAGATAGTAGACCCCTGCCTCCTTCGAGGTCTTCCTTGCCCTGGCTTCCCCCTTCTCCGTTGTTCTCACTCCTTCGCCCCTCCCTGTCGAACCGCCCTTGAAGCCTCTCTTTGCGGCAGCGATGAAGATGGCCCTGTTCAGGCCCCATGAGTACGCGGACTCCAGCGGGAGCCCTAAGACGTAGGCACGCGCGGCCTGAAGCAGCGCCATCACTTGGAAGCGACCTACAGCCAACGGCCTTCGAGCCTGCCTGCGCTAGGCGATGATTCTACTTAAGCAGACCCGTGCGCGCCAGCTCCTGGGCAAAGTCAGGGTTGGTCGTACGGGGCCCGCCTTTGCGTTCTTGCAGTAGACACAATTGTCGAGATTCAGGGGTTAAATAGCCAGAGGCGTCGCCGAACTCAATGCTCGAATCTGCCTCGGTTGTTCTTCCAAAGCCACAGGTCTTGGGTCATATGTCCGTCGAAGAAGCGATATGGAAGAGAAGGTCCGTCAGGAAGTATCATCAGAAGCCGCTGACACTGGTTCAACTTTCACAGATACTCTGGGCCGCCCAAGGCATCACGGACACGGAGGGTGGGCACAGGGCAGCACCTTCGCCAGGTGCGAAGTACACCTTGGAGCTCTACGTCTTCACTAAGGAGGGAGGAATCTCGAATCTTCCGGCAGGTGTCTACCATTATGACCCCGCCTCGCACAGCGTCACCCGAATCAAGATGGGAGACCACACATCTCCCTTGCAGACGGCTGCGGGGGGGCAGGAACAGATTGGTCAGGCTGCGGCAATTCTAGCTGTGACAGCAGTTTTCGGCAGGGCCACCGCCAAGTATGGAAAAAGGGGCATCCAATACGCCATGCAGGAATCTGGATGCGCTGCCGAGAACATACACATTGAATCAGTGGCCCTTGGTCTAGGAACAGTAATCGTGGGCGCTTTTGACGACGACCAGGTCAGCCAATTGATCGGAATCACTAAGGATGAGAAGCCCCTTCTCTTAATGCCACTCGGCGCGCTAGCTTAGAAGAGCGCGGGCTGTGATGACCAGAAGGGCGAGTATCAGAGGAGACTTGAACCGCAATCGCATATTAGCGGGCTCGCACGCAACCTGACCCATTGTTCAACCCGTTCGGCCCTGCGTAGTTGCTTGAGCTTGGATGGCTGATTCGAGCCTTCTCGGCACAGTCCTGGTGTGAACATGACAAGACGAGCATGTAGAAAGGCCTGACGTGCAATACGGCTCACGTTGCCCGAAGATGCCCGTTCGTTCTTTCATTTGTTCCTTCATTCTTCCGTTCATTCGTTCGTTCTTCCGTTCATTCGTTCGTTCTTCCGTTCATTCGTTCGTTCAAGGAAAAAACCCCCGGCCCCTAGATAGGGGGTAGTAGGGATACGTGGCGGGGCCATGGGCACTCCACTCATCTCTGATGCCCGGAGAAGACAAGCAGAAGACCGAACACCTCCTAGACTCAGCCAAGCTCAAATCCTACGATGTGGGGAAGGGGCTTTCGACTGCCCAGCGCACCCACTCCTTTCGACAGCTTCGATTCTAAGGCTCCAGGCTGTTTGACACGCGTCTGCCGAGTTCGGGGTCTGCTTTGATGAGGTTCCCGACCATTCGCTTCTGAATGCTCTTGTTGGCATGGCTCAGTGAATCCGCGATGTTGTCTACAAGGTGTTCCTGTTCTGTCTTGCTGAGCGAGCGGTAGCGTCGGCCTGCCTGCTCGAAGTCGTTTGCCAGGCTGATCTTCCGGCGGCCGATTTCTCCTCTGACGGTCTCCTTGTGTGTAGCGGAAGGTGGAGCTTCGTGCGGCGTTCCGTCTGCCAGCGTGTTGGGCTCATAGTTCGCGGTTCCTATGTCGTAAGGCGCATACTGCATTGCCCCGTCCTGTTGATTGTTGTTAACGGGCGCTTGCGGCCGGTTGATTGGAAGTTGCAGGTAGTTCGCTCCCAACCGATGTCTCTGCGTATCCGCGTAAGAGAAGATCCTGCCCTGCAGGAGTTTATCCGCAGTGAAATCGATTCCTGGAACGGTTGACGCCGGACAGAAAGCAGCTTGCTCCGTTTCAGCGAAGAAGTTCTCGGGATTGCGGTTCAACACCATCTTGCCCACTGGCATAAGCGGGAACTTGTCTTCAGACCAGGTTTTTGTGGCGTCAAGCGGGTCAAAGTCCTGCTTCAGCTCGTCCGCGATCTTCATGATTTGAACAGACAATTCGTACTCCACCGTTCTTCCTGAAGCGATGGTTTCCCTCAAGTCGCGAGTGGCAATATCAGAATCCTCGCCGGCCAGACGAGTGGCCTCATGTCGGTCAATGGTCTCTATCCCTTCCTTTGGCTTCCAGTGATACTTGACATAGACTGCTTTGCCTTCAGCGTTCACCCACTTGTACGTATTGACGCCAAATCCTTCCATCTTCCTGTAGCTCTTGACTGTTCCTCTGTCTGAAAAGAGCCAGGTGATCATGTGGGTGGATTCAGGAGTCAGCGAGATGAAGTCCCAAAAGCGACTGTTTGCTGAAGAGCTCGTAGGGTAACCGGTGTCAGGAGCAGGTTTGAAGGCGTGCACCATATCCGGGAATTTCATTGCGTCGCGTATGAAGAAGACAGGCAGGTTGTTCCCCACCAGGTCGTAGTTTCCGTCTTCGGTGTAGAACTTGACGGCAAAACCCCTGGGATCGCGAGCTGTGTCTGCGGAACCTCGTGAGCCAACCACAGTGGAGAAGCGCACGAAAACGAGTGTCCTTTTCTTCGGGTCTTGAAGGAACTTTGCGCATGTGTGTTTTGCCATGCTCTTGTATACCTGGAAGTATCCATGTGCACCAGCACCTTTGGCATGTACTACTCGCTCAGGGATGCGCTCACGGTCGAAGTGCGCGAGCTTCTCGACCAAGTGCACGTCTTGTAGCAGCCCGGGTCCGCGCTCACCGACGGTGAGTGAACTCTGGTTATCGGGGACAGGAACGCCCTGATTCGTCGTAAGACGTCCGTCTTTCAGACTACGGGCATCACCTTTCTTCATTGAGTTATCCAAAGTCATCATGCGAAATTGGTTAAAAAGTGTTTTTTGCCATCATGGCCGAGTCCTCTGTCCAGAGGGCCTCCATCTGAAAGACGTTAGGAGAGTGCCCTCTAGGCAGAAGAGGCATTCTAGGCTGAAGACAGCGAGCACCTCTTGGGTCCAGATATTGACGGTAATGAAGGTGGGCCCGCCCGGAATCGAACCGGGGATTCTAGCGTGAGCGCCCTTTGCGGCACCCAATTCGCCGTGTGAGAGCCAGACGGGATTCGACCTGACGTCCTAACCAGGCTAGACCACGGGCCCCACTTCCGGGGGCCCAACGAACCGATATTTGTCTTACTTCTTCAGGCCCACAGACCTGTTCTTGAGCCTGAGGTCAGAGGACTTGCACTTCCTGCACCTGTTAGCGTTGAGGGGGTTCCTGGCACCGCATCTGAGGCAGACCTGAAGGAACAGGCGCCTCTTTTGTGCTATCTGCTTCTTGGTTGCATCAGCGATTGGCATATCGATTCTGCCTGGATTCCAACAGCGCCCTTCATCAGATAACTAAGAAGCTTTCGGTGGACAGGGGCGTTCACCCGAGAGCTTTCGCGACAAGGGAAGGAACCTCCATGGGGGTCATCGCCACGCCGACCCCCGCGGCTGTCAGGGCCTTGATCTTCGATTCCGCGGTCCCGTAGTCGCCGTAGATGATCGCACCCGCATGACCCAGCTTCTTCTCCTTGGGGGCGTACCTCCCCGCTATGTAGGCGACGACAGGTTTTCCTCTGCCCGACCTCGATATGTGGGCGGCGAGCCTCTCCTCGGCGTCGCCCCCGATTTCTCCGACGACGACGACTGCCTTCGTGTCCTCGAGCCCTTCGACGAAGTCCAGACACTCGCTTGTGCTGGTCCCGGTTATGGGGTCGCCTCCAATTCCGAGGGCCACCGACTGCCCGAACCCGCCATTGGTAAGTTGCCCTGCTATCTCGTACATCAAGGTCCCGCTTCGCGAGAAGAGCGCCACCCTTCCCGGCGCGAACGAGGTCGCGGGCATGATGCCCATCTTCACCTTCGCCGAAGGGACTATCAGCCCGGGCGAGTTGGGTCCGATGATCGAGGCTCCGTGCCCCTTCGCGAGCTGCATCAGCCTCATCGTGTCGCGGACCGGGATGCGCTCGGTTATGATTACGAGTAGCTTTATCCCTGCGAGAATCGCCTCCTCTCCTGCCCCAAAGGCAAACTCGGCCGGTACGAAGATGACCGAAGCCTTCGCACCTGTCTTCCCGACGGCCTCTGCGACGCTGTTGAAGACCGGAACGCCCTCCACGGTCTGGCCTCCCTTCCCGGGGGTCGCGCCAGCCGCAATGTTGGTCCCGTAGTCGAGCATTAGCCTGGTGTGGAACCGACCGAACTTCCCGGTTATGTTCTGAACGATTATGGGGTCGCCCTTTCGGGGAAGCATCACTAGGGTTTCACCACTGCAGCCACGGCCTCGGGAGCCGACTTGAATAGATTGACCGGGGTTCCCTCGAGACGCTTCCGCGCTTCATCCTCATCGGCCCCGCTGACCCTCGCGTAGAGCGACTTGACCGGACCCTCCGACAGCACAGTCCTGATCCCCTCAGCCACTTCCGTGGTCCGAGTTATGCCCCCGTAGATGTTGATAAGAATCCTCCGCACCCCGGGGAGCCTGTTCACCAGTCTCAGCGCCGCCTCGATCCTGTCCTGCTGAGCGCCTCCTCCCAGGTCCAGGAAGCACGCGGCCTTCCCCCCGGCATCACCCACAAGGTCGAGGGTTGAGAGGACCAAGCCCGCCCCGTTCCCGACAACCGCGATATCCCCTCCCAATCGCACGAAGGCGAAACCCTGCTTGGAGGCCTCTCCTTCGAACTCGTCCTCTGGATGCAGTTTAGCGAACTCAGGGTGCCTGAAAAGAGCGTTGTCATCCACTGTCATCTTTGCATCGAGAGCAAGCAGGTTGCCGTCCAGTCCAACCGCGAGCGGGTTGATCTCCGCCAGCTCGCACTCCTTTTCGCGCGAAAGCCTCTCCAGCGCGAGAAGTATCCTGACGAACTGCCCTGCGCGCGGCTCCGTGAGTCCCACTAGGACAGCGACATCGTGCGCAAACTTCTCATCGATTCCCTCGAGCGGGACCTTCCTGATGACCTTGCCTGAGAGGGATTCGACGTCGACCCCCCCTGCAGATGCGGCTATCGCGACGAACGACCTCTCCCCCCTGTCCAACGACACCGACAAGTAGAGCTCTGACTGGTGGGGATATGACTCCTCGACAAGAATCGAGGCCGGCTTCTCACCACCGATCGAGAGGTCGTAGATCCTGGACGCTTCCCGCCGGGCAGCGGCCTCGTCATCGACCCCAACGACGCCGCCTGCCTTTCCCCTTCCTCCGGCAAGGACCTGAGCCTTAAGAACGACCGGGTGATGAAGCGTCTTGAAGGCATTTACCACGGCCCCCAGATCCTGGGCCAGGACCGATTTCGGAACCGGGATTGAATAGGCCCTAAAGAGCTCCTTGGCCTGGTATTCGAAAAGCTTCGTGGCGAAGCCGGCATTGGGTTCGGCGATAAACCTAGCGCTTCTGTGCTCAGCTCGGATCAAAGAGAAGGCCATTATGGATATATAGACCTAGACATGGTCTCAAACTCCACTCGCATGGCAGAAGAACCAATCGAACAACGCGAACCGAGAGAGCCGAACACTATCTACGTAGGCAAGAAGCCTGTGATGAACTATGTGCTGGCTTGCCTGACACAAATCCAGAACGGAATGAACACCGTCACCGTGAAGGCAAGAGGCAGGGCCATCTCGCGGGCGGTGGACGTAGCCCAGATTGTCACGAAACGGTTCGCCACAGACATCACTGTGAAGCACATCTCCATCAATACGGAGCTGGTCAAGAGCACAGTGACTGGCGACGTAAGCAACGTCTCCTCGATAGAGATCGAACTCCAGAAGTAGCAAGCTGAAAGTGCCGAGGGCCGATTCTCGCGCCAGTAGCGGTAGCTAAGGTCCCAAAGAAGCGGGCAGGCTCCGAGCACAGCACGCGCGCTCCCAGAATCTACTGCTAACTAGGAGACGGCGTATCGCTTCGAACCGCAAGCGAGTTCATCCTCCACCAACAAAAGAGCGGGAAAGTCTTATCCGTGGGTAGGGCACGGGTTAGCTAGGAATTGCCGGTCAGGCTTCCAATCTGCAACTTTGACGCGAAGACCGGGATTCTTTGCGCCAACTGCGAATCGAGGCTTCGCCGAGGGGAGATATCGAAGACGGACGTAGAGGCGTCGAAGGCAGTAGTAGGGCTCGCCGACAGGCACCCCGAGCTAGGCAGGGTTACTCTTAAGCGAACCTTCGAGGTTGCAGGTGCCTACATTCTTGAGTTCGAGCAACAGGACCTCGTCGCCATCAGGTCTAACCCTCCCGTCATAGCTGAGCTCGAAGGGGTCCTGAAGGGCAAGGTCTGGGTCGTCGGGGCGGGTGGCTCCGAGCGAAAGTTCCTGGAGGACATCTTCTTCCCCGCGAAGATTCTGACGGTCAACACCGTTTGGCTCCCCGACGGTGGCAAGAAGACCAAGGTTATCGTCCCGGCACGGCGTAGCGAGCGCCGCATCGGGGACTTCGACAAGCTGAGAGAGGCGGTCAGGCTGGCAAGGGGCATCGAGTTGCTGGTCGAAACCGAGCGCGAGGCAGCGCTCAGCCAGTACTCCTAGGGTTGAAGTGTCTCCGGGTCCCTCGGGAAGAGCACCGCCTCTTTGATGTTCTGGATTCCGAGAAGGGATGCCACGAACCTCTCAATCCCGAAGGAGTATCCCCCGTGGGGCGGAACGCCGTAGCGGAACGGCTCCGTGAACCACCTCAGGCTCTCCGCGCTGAACCCCTTCTCCTTGATCTGGGCAACAATCCTCTCCTCTCTGTGCTCCCTCTGGCCTCCGGACGAGAGTTCCAGCCCATTGTAGACCAAGTCGACCGACCTTGCGAATTCGGGTTCTTCGTCGACCCTCATGACGTAGAAGGGCTTTGCAGCGGAAGGGAACCTGTTCAAGAAGAAGAAGCCCGACCCGGTCTCTTTCTTTACGTGCTCGGCCAAGTCCCGCTGAGAGGCCTCATCTATGTCCTGGTTCCGCGGCAGGTTCCTGCCGAGCTTAGAGAGTATTTCGTAAACCTCCGGGAAGTCCAGTTCGGGGAAGGGGGTCTTCGGGACCTCGAGGCTCACTTTGAGCGTCGCGAGTTCGTTACTGCACTCCTGTATGGCCTTCTTGATTCCATGGACAACCATCTGCTCCTGGACCCTCATCGTGTCCCTTTCGTCAGAGATGAATGCCATCTCGGGCGCGATCGTCCGGTGCTCGCTCAGATGGCGCGGAGTGTGGGAGAGCTCTGCCCTCCAGTTGGTCCCGAGGTCATACACTCTGTCGAACCCTCCGGCGATCGTAAGCTGTCTGTGGAGTTGGGGGTCCTGCCTCAGGAAGGCGGGCTTTCCGTAGAAGTCGATCTTGAACACCTCGGAGCCCCCCTCCGACACGCCTCCGATAATGCTGGGCGTGAAGGACCTGATGAAACCGTTGGCATCCAGGTACTCCTCGAAGCCCTGGACGAGGGCATTCTCGACCTTGAAGACTGCGGCTGACTCGGGTCGCCTGAGCTCGAGGGTGCGCCACTGGAGCCTCGTGTCGAGAGAAGCCGGCGTGACGCCCCTCGGGTCCAGGGGAAGCGGCACGGCCGCCCTGCTCAGAACTTCGATTCCTTTCGGAACGACCTCGAACCCCATTCTCGCCGCCTTGCTCTCCTTCACAGTTCCCCTGCATGTGATCACGTCCTCCTGGTGAAGGGTGGCGACCATCTCAAAAACCTCGGGCTGCACGTCCTTCTTCGGAACTGCCACCTGGACGATCCCCTTCGAATTCCTGAGCAGCACGAAACTGATGCCGCCGAGGACCCTCGTGTCGTGTACCCATCCGGCGAGCGTGACTTCTTGGCCAACCATCCCTTTCAGTTCGGAAGGCGAGAGCAGCTGATGCATCGACATTGGGTCGAGTTCGAGCGATAAATAGGTTAGAGCGCCTTGAACTTTTCGCTCCATTGGACGTAGGCGTTGACCATGTCCTCCGAGACAGAAGGGCGCCTAGTGCGCATTGTCTCCTTGAAGTCGGAGACTGTTATGGGCCTTGTCGTCGTCTCTTTGTCAAGGGCCTTTCCGCTCCGGAAGAGCTCTCTGACGACCCTGAGTTGGACGCTCTGGCAGATGTCCCTGATGTCACTTCCTGAGTAGCCATCGCTCAGCTTTGCGAGTAGCTCCAGCCCGACGTCCTCCGCAAGGGTGAGTGGGGCAGTGTACATCCTGAACTGTGCCATCCTCGCCTCGTTGTCAGGGAGAGGAACGAAGATTCTTTTCGAGAAGCGGCGGAGGAACGGAGGGTCTAGCGTCCACGGCTTGTTTGTCGCACCGATTACGTAGAGATGGAGGTTCTTCCCCTTGTCGTTGAGGCCGTCAGTCTCCCTTAGGAACTGATCGCGGACCCTGACCTCGCCCCCGACCTCCTGTCCCCTCGTCCCCAGAAGGGAGTCGATCTCGTCAACGAAGATTATCACCGGTTTGTTGGCCGAGAGCATCTTACGGGCATTTGTGAAGAGCTTGGCTACGTTCTTCTCGCCCTCGCCGAGCCACTTGCTCATTATCGACGCGGCGTCGACGGAGATGAAGCAGCCGTCA
>JBEKAG010000037.1:0-8870 GCA_050015955.1 Nitrososphaerales archaeon | reverse complement strand
GGTTTGGTCGGGGCCTAGCATGTATATTCCGATCTGGTTTCTTATTGAGATAGTCACGCTGGCTATCACCCTCCCGGTGTTGGGGCTCGAGTACTACTGGCTCGTCCTGCTCGGAACCTCAACGAAGTACCCCATGGACCTTGAAAGCCGCGACGTCAGGCTGACGAGCCATCCGAGGGTCTCGATACTCATCGCCTCATTCAACGAGAGGTATGTGATCGAACGGTCGCTGGAGGCCATGAAGAACCTCGACTATCCGAAAGACAAGCTCCAGGTGGTAATCGCAGACGACTCCAACGACCAGACTGTAGAAATAGTTGACGCGAAGGCTCGCGAACTCAATGAGACGGGCATAACGACCATCGTCTCGAGGCGGCCGAGTCGGGAGCATTTCAAGTGCGGCGCCCTGAACAAAGCGATGGAACGAGTCGTAGGGGAATTCGTGCTCTTGCTCGACGCTGACTCCATAGTGCCTCCAGATGTTCTAACTAAGGGGATAGACGCCATGGAGAGCCATCCGCGCGCTTCTTTCGTCTCCTTCCGGTACGGACACTACAACAGAAACTACAATTTGATAACCAGGTTGTTCGCTCTCTATCAAGATATCGGGGACACTCTGTCGAAGATGGGAGCTTACCGCATCGATGTACCCTTCTCCTTCCAGGGCGGGTTCGCTCTTGTGAGGGCAAAGGACCTGAGGGGTGTGGGCCAGTGGTCCAACGAGCGGATAGCCGACGACGGCGATGTCTCGATAAAAATGTACCTCGCGGGAAAGCGGGGCATATATCTCAGCAATGTCAAGATAATGAGCGAGGACCCTTCCACCCTGGAGGCTTGGAAGAAGCAAGTCGCGAGGACTTCGCAGGGGTGGTGGAGATGCATAGCAAAGTACTGGAGGGGCATCATCGTCGCGCCAGACGTCAGCATGAAGACGAAGGCGGGACTCCTGCTGATGCTACTCGGTCCCTTCTCTGGGTTCAGTTGGATTATGGTCACCTTCCTATCCGCGTTCGCAGTGATAACGGGCGTCGTTCAGCCTGCAAATTCGATATTCAACAACTGGATCTACATTGGCATCGTCGCGGTTCCCTTCGCAATCTCGCTAGCATCCGGTGCCTGGGCCCTCTGGGTGCAGGGCCTGATGACGGCTCGCAACGTCATATTGATTCCCTTTCTTGGCTATGCGACGGGCGCAATGCTCAGCCTGGGGTCGATAGCCTTCTTCTACGGGATCTTCGACAGGAAGGGGTTCTTCACGTACAGAACGCCCCACGGCGGTTCTGGTGAAGCGACGAAGAAGGGCTACTTCCGACATCTGACGAACGACAGGAATGCCATCGTCGAAGGAGTCCTAGCCATGGCGGCGATAGCTCTTGCAGTGATGGTGCTGCTGGACGGAATATGGTTCCTGTCTCTCTCGTTAGTGGGTTTCGGCATCTTCACGTTGAAGTCGATGAACCTTGGCAGGAACATACAGACTCCCTACCTTGGACAGTTACCGACGACTAGGCCCCAATAGTCGGAGCCTGCGAATCCTGATGAATCTCGGATTCCGGCATGGAACCCATAGACGCGGATTGAAGCGAGTGTGGCTGAATATCGAGCTACAAGGGGAAGGAACCTCAACGTCGGCATAGCAGGGAGTGCGTGCTCGCTCAACGCATTCAGTTCGCAGCTTTCTTCCTCCCGGATTCACCAATGCCAAGGGCGTTGTATACGAACGCCAGTTTGTCGGCCTCCTCCCTGATTCTCGCCTTGGGCGTGGTACCGATATGACCAGACTCGGTCTCTACGCGGAGGAGGACCTTGGCTCCGACCTCTTTCAGCCGCGCGTGGAATTTGAAGGCGTGGGCGGGGTGAACCCGGTCGTCCTTGAGCCCGGTGTAGATGAACACGGGAGGGTACCTCTTCCCTGGCGCGATGTTGTGGTAGGGAGAGTACTTCAGGAGGAACTTCCTGTCCTTGGGGTCATCTGGGTCACCGTATTCAGGCACCCAAGCCCTGCCAACAAGTAATCTGCTGAAAGCCATCATATCGAGCACGGGGTAGCCAATCAGGACGCCGGCGAATAGGTCGGGCTTCGCGTTCACAGTTGCGCCCATCAGCAGGCCACCATTGCTCCTCCCGAAGCCGACGACGTCCATGCCCTGGCGATTCAGCTTTGCAAGGACAGCAAGGTAGTCGTCGAAGACGTTGGGCTTCCTCTCTCTCATCCCTGCTTTGTGCCACTCCTCGCCGCGCTCAAGGCCGCCGCGGAGGTTAGCTACTGCGAACATCGCACCATCTTCCATGAGCGGCAGGAAGGCGGGGTTGAAAGATGGAGTCAGGGATACGCGGAAACCCCCGTAGCCGAAGAGTAGGGCCTTCTTCGTGGAAGATTCATTCTTGGTGGTCACAAAGTAATGGACTCTGGTATCGTCGACAGAAGTGGCATGCCTATGCCTAACCGAATACCTGCCTGGCAGCTCCTCAGAGAGGAGCTTCTCGAGCCTAGAGCCTTTGATCTTGTAGACCACGAACGGAAGGGCGAAAGAGCTGAAGGCCAACACTGCGTCGCCTCCGAGGGCGCTGATGGCAAAGCCGGTCGGGGACGCGATTAGCGAACCCGGAATCGGGAACTTGATGGTGCGCCTCGGCCGCCCGTTCAAGTCGCACAGGCGGAGCTCTGAGCAAGCGTTGACAAGGTAGTGACAGAGCAGCTTGTCCCCGACAAGGGCGGCTTCCTGCAGCGGCCAGCTTCCTTCGGGCACCAACTTCCTGACGCCTCCCGAACCGGTAGACAGCACCTCTCCGCACCCCTTCTCGAAAGAGAGCAGGAGATGCTTTCCATCGACTCGATTGATGTTCGTCACGATCGAGTCGGTCTCCTTGTAGAGTGGGGCCCAGGATTCTGGCAGTCGGATTCTGCCCCCGTAGGGTCTGCTCTTCGACCAGCCGTAGGAGACATCCAAGAGAGCTTCGGAGCCGTCGCCAGATGCAACCATTCCGATGGACGTGTTGGTCTGCAACCCGGCCCCGAACACCACCTCATCCTTTCCGCCTTTCCTGAGCAGGACCCTGTCGGCAGGCGGCTCCACGCCGTCGGGTGTCTTCTCGTTCCGGTAGGTCCTTACATAGTAGTAGGAGTCCTTCTTCATCCAGAGGAGATTGCCTACGAAACCTTGGAGCTTGTCGATGACTCTATGGGTGTCGAGGTCCATCACTGCGACAGTGCCTTCGTCGCTACCACCCTGCGAGTAGTGGAGAGCGACAACGCTCCCATCGTTGCGGGCCTGGGCTGCCTGTATGACAGCGTCCTTCCCGAGTCTGACCGAATCCGCGACCAATTCCCTGTGGCCGTCCGGCTGCAGCAGCTCGACCCTGTACGACCTATCGTCGGAAAAGAAAAGGAAGACCCCCGCCTTGGTGAGTTGGACCGACCGCATTATGGGCCGCCTGTAGAATGGGACAAGTCGCTTGAACAGGTCGTCCGAACATTCCTTGACCGATTCTCGGGCGATTCGGTCCTGTCTGCGGGCCCATTCTATGACCCGGGGATTGGTTGCGTCTTCAAGCCAGGCGTACTTGTCCTTCAATGGTGGGTCCCTGGGCGCCGCTGAACTAAAACCATCGCTTTCGACCATGCCTGGGCAACTCGACATGCGGCCGAGGCTTCGGCAAGGGAATCCGCACCCGCGTTGACCAAGCTTCTGCTTCTATGACGAAGCCATCCGGGCTCGCTAGCAACTCTAGAAATGAAGTTCAAGCACGAGTCCAGATTCGGCGTTTCACCGGTCGCGCCGTTTGACTTAGCGTGCGCCGGCTCAGGAAGCAGTAAGGCTGATGTCTGCACACCTGTGACGACCTTCAGCGTATCATATAGAGCACAAGAGCCGCCAGGCCAAAGGGAAGTACCGAAGCGATGAAGGGAACGATAGGAGAGGTCGCGCCGTAGAGATAGCCGGCGAGCACCTGGGATGGAAGAGAGACCATCGTCGGGAGGATGCTGAACATCGCCAACACCTTTCCCCTGTTCCGCTTTTCGATTGCCTCTGCCTGCATCGTGGAGAGAGAAGGGGATTGGAGGGCGGTCGACACAGCGCCCGTCACACCCCACTCGAAGAGCTCGTCCATGGTCTTAGCTTGGGTGAACATGACGTTGCTGACCGGCGCAGCCACGGAGGCTAGAAGTATGCTCCTCCTAGACCCCAGCCGCCTGATGAGGAACACGACGAGAAGGAGGAGACAAACGGTGGTCGCGCCAGCCAAGTCCACCACCATGCTGTAGCTGAGCACATCGATTCTCAGGTAGTCTACAACATAGATGGAAACGTACGGCGACGTAAGCCCGGTTCCTATCCCAGCCAGAGTGACGTAGAGAAGCAGTTTCTTGACAACGGCGTCAGACTTCCTAATTGCACCTATCCCTTCGACGAACGGGTCCCTGAAGTAAGAAAGGAGCGACTTCTTTGTCGCCGCTGCCGCATCACCGGCGTAGGTCTCCTCGAGCTTGATCGTCCGTATGGCCACCCCGACTATTCCGAACAGGCCGCTTCCGAGATAGCAGAGCCTCAGACCGGGGGTCGTGCCAAACCGGCTAATCAGGACCCCGCCGAGAGTGGGCGCGAAGATGGAAGGAATGGTGTTTATGGCGCTGAACACCGCAAAGCCCCTGATTCTGTCATTGGGTTCGATGGAATCCATCATGATGGAGTTGAAAGCCGGAGTGTAGAAGCTGGCGACGGAAGCGAGGCTCAGGGGAAGGACGATGAGGGTGGATGAGTCGATTAGGCAATAGACAAATGCACTGGCGACCGAGACCCAGCTGAACAGGATTACGACCTTCCTTCTACCCCACGTGTCGGCTATGTATCCACCTAGAAGGAGTGCAAGAATCGTCACCCCGGTGCCATATGCAACCAGGAGCCCTATCACGAAGGGCGTAGCGCCCAGCGACGCGAAGTACAATGATTGGTACGGGTTTGCCATTGCCGCACCGACAGACCACAGGGCAGAGGTCGAAGTCAGAATCCAAGCGTTCCTTGGGAGATAGAAGAACCGCTGTACCCTAGCGATTCGTCTGTTCACGGTCACGCCCGTGCCAGGGTGCGAGCCTTATGTCTTGTTCCCAGAACATGAGCGTCAGTCTCAACCTCTGGGATGTGGACTCTGTGGAGAAGTCCCGGCGAGCTCTGAAGCCTGAGCTTCTCCGGTTGCGGAAAGGCCCGCAATAGATCGGTCGTCAGGTAGACGAACCGAACGAGCGGGTCGTTAGCAGTCGGAATCGACAGGATACGCTAGCAGGCTCCGGCCGCAGATGAATCGGTTCGAAAGGTTTGTCTAGGCCGACGTTCCCTTCGGCCTCGCCCTGCCCGAAGTCTCCTTGGCCCGTCTCTCCACCCGCTTCGCCATCCAAACTTCGAACGAGCTCTTCGTGACCTCCTTCCCACGTCCCTTCGCAACCGGTTTCTCCTTCTGTGACTTCAGCCACTCTTGGTATGTATCCTTCGGTAGGTGCGTCTTCTCGGTCTTTGCCGACTCCCTCATGGACCAAGATAGCGCCCCCGGCCATATAAAGGAGACACGGGTCTCACCTAGCTCCGATTATGCGATACGCGCGCATGACGGGCTCCGGCTCGACTCCGTCCCCCACCCAGGGCTCTTGCTCATGGCTCTGAGCACAGCGCCGAGCACCTCCAGTCTTCGCTTGTTGACGGCCTCGGTGTGAAAGGCTGGCTCCCAGCGTTCGGAGACGACGTCAGAAATCACTTGGACGGAGGCGGCTTCAACCCTCCTGTAGGTCGCGACTGCGAAGATTGCAGAGCTTTCCATATTGACGACACGCGCGCCACTGCTCAGGCGTCGCGCCACATTCCGCTTCGTCTCCCTGTACGGCGCGTCTACCGACCACGCGCCTCCCGAGACGTACTTGATTCCACTCGCACGAAGGGATGCCTCCAATCGTCTCGTCAGCTTGTGCGACGGGCTGAAACTCCTCGTTCCCCTGAAGTAGTGCCTAGAGGTCCCTTCGTCGCTGAAGGCTCCCTGCAGCACGACGACATCGCCAGGCCTCAGACCGGCGTCAATCGCTCCTGAGACGCCCACTTCGTAGATCCTCTTGGCGCCATAGGCGATCAACTCCTCCAAATTCATCGCTGCTGCCGAGGCCCCAATGAGGGCATGGACGACTCCAACCTCCCTGTGTCCCACTCGCCTGGTGTACATTCTGTCGGAGTAGATGTACCAGTCCACCGGAGACGCGGTCCGCTCTGAGGTTGCAGCGCGAAAGATCCTCCTGTCGTAGGTGAAGAGCACGTCTGCAGGGACGCTGATTTCTGATTCCGGCCTCCCAAGCCGCCCCGCTAGGTATGCCCGGAAGTCCTCCGGGCTGAAGCAGACGTCGTCCCTCAGCTCTACCATGCTCAACGTGAGAGTTCAGGGCGTCCTATTAACGCTGATTCGATTGGCCCTGGTTCAGTCGAATGTGGAGAATGCGCTGATGGGTCGCATCTCTTGGCGCGCACTCACCAGCGAAACGACTGCTCAAGGGCTTGCGCGTTGTTGACTTCGTCGGCTTCACTCTTTTCTTGATGTGCATCAGAGGCTTTCCGAACCCCTTTGAGGGCGGAATAATCAACCACACTGACCACGCTAGCGGCGACTACGACCAAGGCAACAATCAAGACCGCGAAGGACAGATTACCGGAGGCAGCGGTTGGTATGTTTGTAGCGAAGAGTTGAACATCGACGTCCCCACTCACACCTTGGATATCGGGATGAGACGTTATGAAGAGTCGTACGTACAAACCTGATTCTGTATCGACCCATAGGGTGCCCCCGCTAACCGTCACCTTGTCTACCGTTATGGTCCCAGCAGGCACGGTCACAGTTGTATTGGGGGTGATAGAGCCGGTCATCCCATCTGTGCTACGGCCTTCGTTAAGAGAATTCAGCTCTGACGCATTGACTGCGGGGAAGTACGAACTGTCGAATGAGTTGGTTCCATTAGGAAACCCTCCGGAGGATTCGATGATTGTGCAGTAGGAACCACTGCAGGTGTTTGCGTAATCGTAAGTCCGAGTTGACGGGTTTACGTTGCTTAGTGTGACCGTGGCTTGCACCGTCACCGGAGAGCCGTTGTAGTTGAAGCCATACGAATAGGTGGCGTAGGATCCGTTGAATGCCCAGATGGGCGAAGTGGAGGTCGTGGAGTCAGAGGCGAAGATAGGAGGAGGCAGGAAAGCGAGCGATGAACCCACGAGGGTCAACAGAATCATCGCAGAGACAATCCCTTCTGTTAGGCTCCTCATTCGACCGATGTCACTCCGTAGACCTTCTACAATTCGGACAGAATGCAGGCGACCCCACAACTGGCTTGTTAAAGTTGGGGCGAAAGACCATCGGTGATGCGTTGACTGTGGATGCTATATAATGCTGAAGAGCAGCGGGGATGCTTGTTGTCACGGGAAAGCTCGGACAGGTCTCGCAGGGAAATCGAAGCCAAAAACGCCGAGGAAAGAGTTGGCCCACTCGATCTGACCATATTGAGACATCTGAGTGAGAAGAAGGGTCTCGGGGAGATAGCGAAGCTGACCAGGGTCGAACCAGTTGTCGTGGGGGAGAGGGTCGCCAAGCTACAGACCAAAGGATACGTTTCGGCATCTGGACACCTGACGGACAAGGGATTCAAAGCTCTCGACGAGCAGCATGACTAGCGGCCTCCCTCTCAGACGTCCCCCAGTTTGGGGGATCGGGGCAGTTGGTCACGCGCACTAGCGCGCGCTGTCGAAGAGTCCATTCTGAGCTGTTCATCCGTAGGCTGGGAAAGCCCCTGACCTTGAGTTCACCGTCACTCCTCAAACTTCGAGGTCTGATACGCTGGATGGGATTCTAATCCAAGGTCAATGGCTCGTCGACTGCATTCTTCGAAAACCATGTGAAGGTAGGAAATCCTGCTGACCACTCCATGTAGTCCGGATGCTGAGGAAGCCTGCTGGTGCAGAGGTTGGAGCGCAAGCTATTAGCTCCGCGCGTCGGCAGACGAGAGGCGATGGCGGTCAGGGTGAGGAAGGCAGTCTTGCAGGATGCCGTAGGCATCGCTCACGTTCACGTTGATACCTGGCGAAGCACGTACGGCGGTATCGTACCTGATGAGCGTCTTGCGAACATGTCGTATGAACGAAGCCAACGGATGTGGGAAGAGATCCTTTCCAACCCGAAAGAGACTCTGTTCGTGGCAGAGGATGACCCTGGTCATGTAGTCGGGTTCGCTAGCTGCGGACCCGCAAGGGACAACGAAGACTTCAGTGGCGAACTGTATGCGATCTATGTGACCCAAAGCATGCAGGGGAAAGGTGTGGGGAGAGCGCTTAGCTTGTCGGTTGCTCAGGATCTAACGGCTAATGGCTGCGATTCGATGTTGGTATGGGTTCTAGCCCAGAACCCCTTTAGGAGATTCTACGAGAGTCTAGGAGCGGAGCAAGTGAGCGCAAAGGACATCGTAATAGGAGGAAAGACTTTGAAGGAACTTGGCTATGGCTGGAAGAATCTCGATCTCTTGATTGCTAGGTTGAGGAGATAGCTCGAAGTCATTGTGTTTTGGACTTTCACGTGGTTCGGAAGTCAAGGCGCCCAGAGTTCGCCTGGCGTGCCTAGTCGCAGGTACAGACTAAGCGTATAAGGCCCAGAGGAGATGCCTACCTTCAGTGCTGCTGTGTGCAACCGATATGTGAATGGTGCGGGCAACCCGCTGTCAGGAGGGACCCAACGCTGTGCGCCGAGTGTTACTTCAAGTACTGGTCCAAGTCCGAGGAAAAGGCCGACACCCCCAAGACGAGAGTCAATGGGCGCGTCTACTCGGAGTAGGTTTCACGCATCCCGGCGAGCCCGTC
>JBEKAG010000036.1:0-13686 GCA_050015955.1 Nitrososphaerales archaeon | reverse complement strand
TAAACTGTGCCTGGTATCAAACCAACATAGCCGTCATGAACGCCTGCCTTCGAGCAGGCGCCCACTATACCGACCTAGGAGGGTTCTTCGACACTAGCCTCAAACAGCTGGAGTTCGACAAGATGTGGAAGAAGGCGGGATTGAACGCGACCATAGGACTGGGCAGCACACCGGGCTTAACCAACATCGCTGGCGCAGCTGGCGCTGCGAAGCTCGACAAGGTCGATACAATCAATATCTATTGTTCATGGGGCAACACCCTGCCTGTGAAGGAGCCGGGCTGGCCAGGTTATTCCGTACGAACCGTCTTGGATGAGTTCACGCAAGAACCTGTCATGTGGCTCGACGGCAAGCACGTGAAACAACCCGTGCTGTCAGGGGAGACCACAGTGACGATGCAGGAACCAATCGGCAAAGTCACAGCGTACTACGTGAAACATTCCGAGCCCGCGACCTTAGGAAGGTATGTTGGTAAGGGTTGCCGGAACGTAACGTTTCGAATAGGGTTCCCAAGCACTGACTTCGCTACCTTCAGAACCCTGAAGAGCCTAGGCTTTGGGGAAACCGAAGGAATCCAGTTCGGCAATCAGCGAATCTCACCTCTCGATTACTTGACGTCGATGTATCAGAGAGCCATCGCGAAATCGAGGCACGACATTCCACTGCGCGAGGAATACGAATATGACGCGTTCAGAATTGACGTGTTTGGAGCCCGGAATGAATCTCCTGCAACTGTTACGTACCACATAATCACTTGGAACGACCCCCAGAGAGGGATACCTTCAGCCCGAGACACCTCCGTGCCACCAGCAGTGATTTCGCACTGGCAAGCGACTGGGAAGATTAGGGATCCGGGGGTCTTTCCGCCTGAAGCGACGGTTGATCCTGAACCGTTCTTCATCGAGATGGGTAAGAGGAAGATCAGAGCAGAGGAGCACTTCACGGAAACAAAGAAGTTCTATTGAAAGTCTGATAGCACTGCAGATGATTCACGTACGAGCGCGCGCAAGAGATGGCACATCGAAGAAGGTAATCCTCGGCTACAACCACAGTGATCTAGATCACGTGGCTTTGATTCTTGACAAATTCAAGGAGCCAATTGTCAACGCGTGCAGGCGCGACTCAAGCGCGAGTTGACAAGGAATGTCAACTGAATTGACATCCGCAGTAAGGATGCACATACAGATGCGTCGGGCGATGGTGGCGGCGTTGGGCGGGTCCGATCCACGACAACTTCCCTAGGGCTATCCGTCTAGCCTAGTATCGAGGCATCTTGGAGTCGGCCTCCCGGGCCCACGCATCTATCCCGCCCAGCAGGTTGCGGACGTTGAGGAACCCGGCCCTCCTCAGAAACGAGACCGCTTGTGTGCTCCTGACGCCCACGTGGCAGTAGACTATGATCTCGCTTCTCTTGTCCAGCTCGCCCATCCTCGCCGGAAGCTGCCCGAGAGGCAGCAACCGGGCTCCCTCAAGATGGCACAGCTCGTATTCGCGGGGTTCCCTCACGTCCACCAAGACAACGCCTTCGCCTCTGTCAATCGACGCTTTCAGCGCCACGGGGGTCACGTCGAACTCGACCCGCCTCGCCCTTCCCTTCAGCCCGCAGAACTCTTCGTAGTCGATGAGCCTTGTGATAGTGGGGTTGGTCCCGCAGGCCTTGCAGGCGGGATCCTTCTTGATCCTGACCTCGTCGAAGGAGGTGTCCAGCCCGTTGAAGACCAGCAACCGACCGACGAGGGGGGAGCCTGTCCCCAGAAGGATGTGGATGACCTGAACTGCCTGGATTACGCCCATCACGCCAGGGAGGACCCCGAGGACACCCTCGTCTTCGCACGACATCACCGACTCCGGCGGGGGAGGGTCAGGGCTCAGGCACCTGTAGCACGGTCCCAAGAGTGCAAAGAAGACCGAGGCCTGCCCGTCGAACCCGAGGGCGCCCGCGTAGACGTCCGGCTTCCCGAGGAGGACACAGGCGTCGTTGATCAGGTACCGGCTCGGAAGGTTATCCGTCGCGTCGACGACGACCTCGTAGCTTCGGATGACCTCCAGCGCGTTCCCCGAATCCAGCCTCCTGTCGTGGGCGGCAATCTCGACGTTCGGGTTGACTTGGTGGAGCCTCTCAGCGGCGACTTGGACCTTCTTGCGCCCGATGTCGGCCTCATCGTAAAGGAACTGCCTCTGGAGGTTCGGCATCTTCACGGTGTCGCCGTCGACCAGCCCGACCTTCCCGACGCCGGCCGACGCCAAGTAGACGGAGGCAGGGATTCCGAGCCCGCCCACCCCGATTATGACCACCGAGGAGCCCTTGAGCTTCCGCTGGCCTTCGGGCCCTACCTTTGGCAGGACGAGGTGCCTGCTGTAGCGTTGTGCCTCGAGGGCCGATAACCCCAGGGATTTGGGAATCAACGTTTGACTTGCTTGCCGCAAGGGCCTTGAGCCGCTTAAGCGTTCACCCAATTCCTCCGCGCGCTTCAAAGCCAAGTGGAGGGAAAGTTGAGGTGCCTTCGCGTTCTTCCCCGGTGCCTTCACGGGAGTCTGCACCCAAGAGATGTGCACGCTTCGGGACATGTACGGTGAGCTTGAGAAGATGAGCGGCACCGTGGTGGGCATCTCGGTCGACGCCCCATTCGCTCAGAAAGCGTTCGCGGAGATGCATGGGCTGACGTTCCCCCTTCTCTGCGACTTCAAGCGAGAGGTCATAAAGAAGTACGACGTCGTCTGGAACAAGCTCGGAGGAGTCGAGGGTTACGTCTCAGCGAACAGGGCCATCTTTGTAGTGGACGATCAGGGAAGGATACTGTTCAAGTGGGTCGCGCCTGAGCCGGGGACCCTGCCCGACTTTGCAGCAGTCAAGAAAGCTCTTCAGTAGGTCCACAACACTGCGGTCTTGCTCGGAAAATGGCCATTCGAGAATCGGCGGGTGAATACTCAGAGCGCCCTGTATCGTGAACGCCAATAGAGACAGTTGTTGCTACCGCTAGTTTCGCGCGTGCACTAATGGAGTCATCGGTTGAGATTTCGCATAGTTCACGGGTACGCTTAACCCTCTCCGTAGGCAGCGAAGCTGGTAAAGGGGGCACTGTTGGTTATCGTGAGCGAGAAGCCCACCGGAAAGGAGTAGAGCGGCAGGTTGGAACATGTCAGTCCCGAAGCCAGCGTGGCACCGCTACCTGGGTGCGCAGGGCTTCCCTTGGCCTTGACTGTGATGGACACCGCGCCGCCCCCCGTGCATGTGAAGGTCATGGTGCCGCCGCTGATGATGTAGGTCTTTCCCGACCCTTGGGGCATTGCATAGGTTCCTCCAAGTCCGACGTAGGTGGTACAAATGCCAGCGCAGGTTGACCATGGGTTCAGTATGCTACCTGCCCCAGGGTTGCTGATTTCCAGAAAAGAACCGGCGTGGGCGAGGATGCAGCAACTCGGGCTATTGTGGTAAAAGGGCGTGCCTGATATCACCGAGGTGTAGTACGCTCCTTTACCTTCCTTGTAGGCAATCTGGTTCGTCTTCCCCTGGTCGATGTCGTAGACCTTGACCGTGTAGAATGAGACATACGAAGCGTTGTTGAATATGGCGACCGCATTGTTAGCGCTATGAAGGCCTGTCTGGATGTCGAGACCGTAGAACCTGATGTCGTGGAGCGTGGACTTGGCCATCTCTGTCATGTATATCTGGCCGGTCGTGGAGAGCGTGCGGCCCACCACCGTGCCGTAGACATCAATCGCGGAAATCCAGTGCGAAGTTCCGGCTTTCATGTACAGTGACCTGGAGACTAAGCCATCCGTCCGAAGGCCTGTTATGCTGGAGAAGCTTATGGAGTCCCTCACCCCGTTTAGCATGATTGCGGTGTCGTTGGTGGCCCCAGCCGCGCCGTCGAATAAGCCGCTGCCGCCGCTCATGAATTGGAAGTGGAGTAAGGTCGCCCCTCCCTGAGGGTTGACATCAATGCCTATCGTGTTGCTGATGAGCGTGAAGTTATTCCTCAGGACTATCCCTACATTGGAAGCTTGGACGGAGAATATCGCGTCGTACGCGTAAGACGCCGCGGTGGGATATACCCTGCTATCCAGAACCAGCACCATTGGTTTGTCCAGAGTTATCGTGCCATCTGGCACCACGTAGGGCTCACCCTCGACGACCACCACATTGTCAGAGTTCGTGCTCGCAAGAGCCGCGATCGATGCGTTCATCACCGCGCTGAAGCTCGTTCCCGAAACCCCGTTGTCGTTGCCTGGCCCTCCGTAGTAGACCTGCCAAGGGCTGCAGGTGTTATTGTCTATTGACAGTTGGATGCCGCATTCTGCGAAGTAGTATGCGGTCCCAGAGATTGTCTGGGTGAAGACGAGCCAAGTATACGCATCATAACTGGGATCCGTTGCAGAGACGGTCGAGCCAGGAGGACTTGCGATATTTGGGTTGGGGGCGAGGTTCATGTAAATCGAGGGAGACAGTGTAATCATGGTGATAGCGAACAGGGCGATAACTTTATGTTGCTTCATACCTTCAACCACCCGCGTACGTGCTCCCCTGACATTCATTACATTACCTGTGACTGCCGCCGCCTATAGGCTTTACGGCCTATAAGGGCGGGCCGCGGGTGGGATTTGAACCCACGATCTAAAGGTGACTGCGCAGTGCTCCACAGCCTCCTATGTTGACCAAGCTGTGCCGGTGGCTTCCGCCACGCGACTACACCACCGCGGCCACGCAGACTCGGGCGACAATCCTTCCAATATAAGACTTAGACCCCATTGTCGGTTACGGAGCTAGTTACTTACCCATGACTTGCTCCTTCTGTAGAAAACGTACTTGTCGCTCCGAAGCTTGACCGTCTTGGTTTGACCTTAGTCCTGGGTCCTAGAACGTGCGCACTCGTTTGATCTTGAAGCCCTACGCTCAAATTACAGACCCACCGGAGAGGGCCAACAGTATTCCGGTCACCAGAAAGTAACTTCCGAAGGTCAGCAATACGCTCCCAGCGAGCAGGTCCAAAGCCCAGCGGGGAAACCGCAGAAGGTATTCGTACGAGGCAGCAGAGACAGCGATCAGGAAGACGATGCTGACAGCGGCGCCAATGAGAGTCCATTGGAGGTTGAAGGTCCCAGCCGCGGCGAGAACGAGGCTGGCCTCGAACCCCTCGGTCAGCGTTATCGTGAAGACGGGGAGCGAATTGATGAAAGAGAAGGGGACCACTTCCGGCCTCTCTCCCCCGTAGTGTCCCATGTCCTTGTCGACGACTTCTGCCTCGAGCTTGTTCATCTTGGCCCGGAACGACCTCTTCCCGAAGTAGTACCTCTTGAAACCGCGGAGGAACCGGGACGAGAAGTACAGAATCACGAGTCCTGTCGCGATACTGATTAGTGCCTCCGGAAGCTCCAGGAAGACCTGTCTGACCCCCAAGAAGATTAGGACCGACGCAGCGCCCCCTGCCACAACACCGAGGAGCACATTGTTCCTTCCCAACTGCTTGATGGTGGCCACTGAGAGGATCGCGACCTCGCTCCCCTCGACCAGTACCGCCTTGAATGCCAGCAAGAATGACGCGACAATCACGATTCCGTCGGTCAAGGTCTCGGCTGTCCGAATTTCCCAGTGATTTATCCATTATCCGGGTGGTCTTGGACGAGTCACTTACTCTTGTAACAGAAGTAGGGGAAGCCACCGTTCACCATGTCGACAGCCATATCGGCGACCCTCTCCGAAATCTCCTTCCACTTTGCATCCCAATCTATCTTCTCTAGGACTAGTTCCTTCTCGCCGTCTCCGCTACGGGAGGGGATGCTGGTCCAGATTGGACGCCCATGAAACGGCTTCACTATGCGGACCTTCCAGCGGTCGCAGCTCATTCTTCGCCCCTCTTGTCTGTAGTGGTCGCAGGCTCTGCAGAAACGAGAAAGCCAGATTATCTCCTTCGTCCTTTTGACCGACCTGCCTATCTCCTCGAGGAGCCTCTCCGACTCCTTGCGAATCATGTCGGCCAGCTCTTTCTGGCCCTGTTCGGTGTTGGTGTAGTAGTCCGGGTCCTCGGCTAGAGCTCTCCACCAGCTCGTGAACTTGGCCTCTTCCTCGGTCAAGACGGCCAGGAGAGCGGTTTCGTGAATAAAAGCCTGACGAGCCAGAGGAGGCCTGGGAACGGATAAATAATCAAAACCGCCCGAAATCCGACGGTCTGGCACGCAGCGTGCTACGACGGGCGATCAGGACTGACCCAAAGGGTCAGGATGATGACTCCATTGCTCGCGTGCCAGGCAATAGCAGTCGCCTCTCGCCCAGAAGGTATGGACAACTTGTCGGCAAACTGGAATTCTTGGATAAGCTCTTAGTCAGTGTCGTTCGACAGTGTGCTCAAAGAACCTCGAAGAGCCTCTCCAGTTCGTGCTCATCGTTGTAGAAATGAGGAGAAATCCGGAGTATCTTCTTCTCCCCGAATTCTCGCTGAGCGACCGTCACTTTCGCCTTCAGTGCTCTCTGCACCACATCGGAGGGGCTCTCCTTGATTGACTCCACTGGGATGATGCAAGTCCTTCTCCCGTCGTGAAAATCGACGAGGAGCCTGTACGCATTCTTCATCTCGGCGATTCTGTTTACGATGTCGAAGGCAAGCTTCATGTTGGTTTCGTGAATCTCCTCCAAGCCAAAGCTGTTCCAGACATCCATCGCGACCGCGAACGCGTAGACATAGGCCCAGTTCCTGAAACCCTCCTGGAGTCTGGCGGCCCCTGAAAGAACCTTGTAGGAGAGGTTGTTTGCGTACTCGGTCGCGTTTGCGCCGAAGTTCAAGGGTTGTAGCTGATCAGATGCCTCATCCCTGCAGTAGAGGAATCCTACTCCGAGGGGTCCGCAGAGCCACTTCGACGCCGTCCCGGCAGCGAAGTCACAACCGAGGGCGCCCAAGTCTACACTTACGTTTCCCACTGACTGAGAGACGTCCAGGAAGAAGGCGGCCCCTCTCTCATGGGCGACCTTGCACATCTCCTCGGCTGGCTCCACTGTGCCGAGGTTGTAGAGGACGTGGCTTGTCACTACCATCTTGGCCTTCGTGTCTCTGATAGCAGAGTCGAGCTCGGCGAGATCAGGAACACCAGCTCCGTCGACAGGAATATCGTGAATCTTGACACCTTTTGCGGCAGTGTAGTAGAGCCATGGGAGGTAGTCGGAGGGGTGTTCGGTGGTCGGGCCGCCTCTGGTTATGATCGTGTCGCCCTTGCTGAACCTGAAACCATTCGCCACCATGTTTATGGACTGGGTGGCGCTTTCGGCGAAGACGATTCCCTCGGCGCGTGCGTTCAAGAGAGCCGCCAGCTTCTCCCTCGCAACGTTCGCTCCTGTCTTGAAGTCCAAGAAGTACTGGTCGTCTGGGCCGTTCTCAGAGAACCTCCGCAGTTGCCTCGTCACCTCAGAGATGGCGGAATCGAATGTGGGTGTGTAGCTTGCGTTGTTCAGATAGGCGGTCTGTCGTTTGATTGGAAACTCCCTTTCGATTATTTCCTGATTCACGAGTCCATCGGTGGACGGTTTGACAATAATAGCTTGATTGATGCTGTGCTTCCGCGGGGCCGGGGCATCAGGGCCTCGGGCGCTTCGGCCTCGAAGAGGGTCTCTTGACCGCATTGGTCTCCAGCCTCACGGTGTCCGAAGAGGTGACCAACCGAGCCCCTCTGTCTACGACCTCCCGGAGGGCGAGCTCTGAATCATCGGCGCGTAGATTGACTCCCTTGATGCAGTCCTCGAGGACACTGACCTTCAGCCCAGCATCGAGCGCGTCCAGGGAGGACTCCTTGACGCAGTAGTCTGTGGCCAGGCCTCCGAGGAAGATCTCACCGACCCCAGCCTCCTTCAGCCGCTTCTCGAGGTCGGTCCCCTGGAACCCCGAGTACGCTTCCGAACGCGCTTCTGTGCCCTTGCTGATGACCACAGCCCCCCGAGGGACTTTGAGCACCGGATGGAACTCGGCCCCGGGGGTCCCCTTCACGCAGTGGGGAGGCCAGATTCCTCCCTGGTCCTTGAAGGACATATGGTTACGTGGATGCCAGTCCCTCACGAAGAAGACTGGAAGGGACGCCCTGAGGAAGGCCCGGATGACCCTGTTGAGCTTGGGCACCACCCTGTCCCCTTCCTTGACTGCCAGGGCCCCGCCTGGACAGAAGTCCCTCTGTACGTCGACCACCAGCAGTGCCTTCCGCGCGGCCCATCATCTCCACGATAGCGAGGGATGGGCCGTCCTTAGCTCTTCCAGGTTGGCCCTAACCCTTGCGCGAATCTCGTCCATGCCGTCGAAACTCCTCGCCATTCTGCCGTCCTTCAGCAGGGGCCTAAGTAGGCCTGTCGAGCGGTTCGGCTTTGGCGAGCCTTCCAAGGTCACGAAGTCCCTGAAGCCGGCCGACCGGTATGGGGCCTTGCGTCCGCCGAGCCCTCCCCTCTTCGCCCTGAACTCTTTCCTCGAGCCCTCCATCACCTCGACTATCTTCGCACTCAGGTCGACCACGGGCGGGTATGCCACAGCCGTTCCCACACCGTAACCGTCGACGATGGCGTTGAGCCTCCCAATCGACTCCTCGTCGAGCCTTCCAGATGCTATGATCTTGACCGCCTTTCCACCGCGTATGTCGAGCTCCCACCTGACTTCTTCGGCTATCTTCAGGAAGTCGCCTCGGCGCGAGGCGGGCGTGTCAAGTCTGATTCCCCAGAGCCTCGGGCCCAGTACTTCAAGGGCCCTAATCGATTCCGCCTTCTCGTCCCAGAAGGTATCGACCAGCGCCACACGAGGGACGCTCCTTCGTATGGTTTCGTCGAAGAGGCGCCACGCCTTCTCCTGGCTGCCGAGAATCTGCACCAACGCCCTTTCGACCATTGCGGCGAGGGCGGGATGGACCCGGCGCGTCCCGAAACTGATAAGCAGCTTGGAGGCCGCTGCTAACCTGAACTTCGCGGCCCTCGTCGAAACACTCGTGGAAGACGAGAGCAGCCCCAAGATGGGGTTCTCGTACTCGACGAAATCGACGTACCTTCCCTCGATGACCATGAGTGGCTCGTAGATCGCCTTTGATCCGTCGGCAACAAAGACGTCGCCCTCGTCGAAGGCCCAGACGTTGACCGGGAGGCCCTCGAGGAGCTTTGCGACCTCGTAGACACCGCTGACGATGCCCCAGTTGTCCTGATAGGGGACGTCCCTAGCGTAGACCTCCATCACGACCCGCGCGTCGATGTGGTTCTTCTGCAGGACCCTCTTGGTCTGGAGGAAGTAGGAGTCTGTCGTTTCAGCGTTCCGAATCTCCTTCTCGTTGGCCAGCCAGAAAAGCCTGTCGTCTAGGTCTGTCCGGGGCATCTCTGGTTTGGTCGCCTCATGGCGTCTTGGAAAAGGATTTCCCTCGCTCAAGCCGAGGCTGGAGCGCGCGCGGGGTCGAATGCACAGTCGCGCAAGGTGCCGCACGCGGTTCGGAAGACAGGAGCCTCACGGAACGACCTGGCGGGGAAGGACTTTGTCCCTGCTGACCTTGAAGAACACGGGTTCCGTTAAATAGCGCATGACATGGAACCGGGTCAGGGCCGGTAGTTCAGCGGTACGAACGCCCGCCTCGCACGCGGGAGAACCCTTCGGGTCCCAAGGTCGGGGGTTCAATTCCCCCCCGGTCCACTTATCCTTACTTGGCGACGATCAAAGGCTCTGAGTAGAGCCCAAGGGTCTTGCCGAGGTCGGACCTGAGGCCCTTGTACCTGTTCCTGACTGTGACCTCCGTGACGCCCGCAGCCGCTGCAATCTCTTTCTGGGTCTTGGCCTCGCCTTCGATGACACTTGCCAAGTATAGAGCGCTCGCAGCCAGCCCCATCGGTGCCTTGCCTGCCGAAATCTCCTTCTCCTCGGTCATCCTTACGATTTCGATGGCCTTGCGAACAGCTTTCTCTGAGAGGCCGACCTTGGAGGCAATCCTCGTGACGTTCTTCGCGGCGTCCGCCACTGGCATGCTGAGGTCCATCTCCCTGAGGAGGATGCGGTAGTCTCTAGCGACGGCTTTCCTGCTCAGGTTCTCGACGGCCGCGATGTCCCTGAGGGTCCTTGGTGTTCCTGTGTCGCGGAAGGCCGCATATAGGGAAGCTGCCGCGATTCCGACGATTGAGCGTCCTCTGAGGAGCCCTCTTTCAAGCGCCTTCCTGTAGATGTAGGCTGCGCGTTCCTTGACAGCCTGGGAGACCCCGAGCTTGTCGCCCATCTTGTCCACCTCACGCAATGCGACGCTAAGGTTCTTCTCGGCGTAACCGAAGGTGAGGACCCTGTTATCCCACTTCCTCAGCCTTTCCATAGTACTGCGCATCGGAGAGGCGAAGGATTTGCCCGAGGCGTCTCTGTTGGACTTCCCTATCATCGTAGAAAGGCCCATGTCCCTGTATCTAATCGAGGTTGGTGAACCGGTCCTGATTCTGTCCATCTCTGTCTCTCCGCCGAACGACCTCCATTCAGGGCCCTGGTCGACGGCGCGCTCGCTGACCACGAAGCCGCAGTTGTGGCACGTGAGTTCTCCTGTATGGGCGTCATCAACGAGAGTACGCTTGCCGCAATGGGGGCATCTGTCTGAGACCTGAAGAACAGACGTTCTAATTGAATTCATTCTATCTGACTCCTCAATCACTTGGGTAACTTCCTTTACGGACTCCCTAATAAGTATGGTAGTAATTCCTGATTTAGTTAGTTTAGCTGGTCGTTCGAGTATCCGGATTTGCAGGCTGGACCTCAGCCGCTCGAGGCCTTGCGAGCCAGCTGGGTCCCGCAGACAGGACAGACAGTCAGCTTCGGGTTGGTGTACTCCTTCCCGCATCCCCGGCAATAGATTTTCCAAGCGATGCTCTTCCATTCTCCGCCCTTGATTGAGGTCTGTGCCAGAGGGATGGAAAGCACCTTTGCCACGTTCCTGACTGCGAAGTCGTCAGATACGAGGCTGACACCCCCTTCAATCCGAGAGAGGTCGAGCGCGAGAGCGAGCAGGGACATGTCCGTCTGGGAGAGCGCCCCGCTGTCACCAGTCTTAATGGCAGTCGTCATAACCCTGTTGATTGAGGCGGGCGAAGGCTCGGTCACGTGAACCCTGGAGTGGAGGAAAGACGAACCCACGTTGTGATGTTTGACCTCTTGGAGTACAAGATAGGTCGTGTAGTAACGGCCGTTCCCCTGATAGGGGATTCCCGCGTAGAACGCGGTGGAATCGAGGACGTATGCGGGCTCAGACAAGTGGGGGAACCATCAGTCAATCATTTTCTTTCTGGAAGACGCGGTTGGTTGATCCGAATACATCGTACAACTCCATTGATTCTTCCGTTCTTATAGGTCTGCTAATGAGACGTTTATTTAGTTTCCACCGCGAGGCAAAGCGCGACTAAGTCTTGAGTAGACCGGCGGAACTGGGGAGCGTCAAGGAAGGAAGCTACATAATCTTGGAGGGAGAGCCGTGCAAGGTCGTGAGCCGTGAGCACTTTAAGCCAGGAAAGCACGGAAGCGCGAAAGTTAGGCTGGTTGCGATATCGATCACAACTGGGTCGAAGAAGAGCTACGTCTCGCCGGCCGAGTCGAGGGTAGATATCCCGATGATTGACAAGCGCTCGGGCCAGATAACCTCTGTCATGGACAACTCGGTACAGGTGATGGACCTCGAGACGTTCGAGGTCTTTGAGACGCCGAAGCCGTCGGCGGAGGAGATGGCCGAGCTGAACGGGACGCTGGGGCCCGGGACTGAGGTCGAGTACTGGATCATGCTGGGAAAGACCAAAATCATGCGCATAAAGGGCAGCGGCTAGCGGTCTTCTTCTAGCGTTTCAGATAATACTCTCATGTCCGACCCCGTCAACGAAGCGGTGGGGTGACTCCAATCAGAGAGTAGTCACCACCGAGCACATTTGCCGTGGAATCCTCGGGAGTCCTTTTTTAATGCGAAGAAGCAAAGTCGTGTGGACCCGGAAGTATGCACTATCACATCATCCTGACAAAAGAATGCAACCTCTTCTGCAGCTACTGCGGCCGAGGGAGCGAAACTCCTCCTAAAGAGATCCAGTATTCGATTGCAGATCTGAAGTCCTTCTTGTCCCGCGACGGTGATCCAGTGGTCGAATTCTACGGGGGAGAACCCCTCATTCGTATCAAGACCATGGAAGACGTCATGGATGCGATTCCGGGACGATTCGTCATCCAGACGAATGGTCTATTCCTTGACAGGATTAAGCCACAGTACTTGATGAAACTCCACTCCATCTTGGTCTCAATCGATGGGACAAAGGAGGTCACAGACAAAGAACGAGGAAGAGGAGTATACGACCGCGTGACGCAAAATCTGGGACTCATTCGAGATAGGGGCTTTCGTGGCGATCTTGTGGCAAGGATGACTGTAGTGCAGGGTACTGATATCCGCGATAATGTGCGTCATCTTCTGCGCATGGGATTCTTCGACCATATTCACTGGCAACTCAGTTTCAGCATGTTCTGGGAAGCGAAGGAGAACACAGAACCGGGGCTTATGGAGTGGATTGCCGCATACAACTCCGGCATCTCTTCGCTTGTGGATTCGTGGGTGGATGAAATGTCACGCTCAAATCACGTAGGGGGAATAGTCCCGTTCATCGGTGTAATGGATTCGCTGCTGTCCGGCAGGAAGTCACCTTTGCGATGCGGCTCAGGGATTGATTTCTTTACGGTAATGCCCGATGGCAGAATCTCCGCGTGTCCAGTGTCCGTCGATTTTGGTTTCTCAATCATAGGTTCGATATTTGACAATGCCCCGAATTCGCTCTGCGATGTGGTCACAATGGGCGAACCATGCGCATCCTGCGACATACTCGACATCTGTGGCGGCAGATGTCTTTTCGTCAACAAGTCGCAGGAGCTGCTCCGAGAGAATGGGTATTCCTTCATCTGTACAACGGTAAGACACCTCGTGAGGGAATTGCAGGGCGCCTTACCACAAGTCCAAGCACTCATTACAAATGGGTCCGTAAGCAGGTCGGATTTCGAGTATCCTGAGCTCAATAACGGCTGTGAGATTATCCCGTGAGTTTGGAGTCTAGAGAAGATACCCACGCAAGTGAGTGGTTGTTGAGTGAGCAAGTCGTAGTCCTTGGTGTCGTATTCTAGGGTGCTCTATCTTTGGCTTAATCTTCATCGTGGAACTCAGACGGCTCTTCCGAATCCCTTCATCTAGAGCAGCCTTTCTGCATTGTTTGTGAATATAGGCTTTTGTGATGACGAATCCTAGAGAAAACGCGGCGGGAATGGTCAGTCTCTTCCTCGGGACAAGGCATCCTTCACCCTCGGCCTAGGCTTCGGCACAAGCCGAGCGTCAAGGATTTCGAAGGTGCCCGAATCACCTTTCCAGCGGGTCTCCGCCTTCTCTACCAGTACGCTGGCCCTGAAGAGAGGGCAGTCCAGCACGAAGGTCTCGCCCTCGCCTCCCTCCAGGCCTGGATGGAACCTGAACTTCCTGCTCAGCGCCACCAGCTCGTCTATCGTCGTGTCGTCGAGGATACGCCCGAGCCACCTCCGGTCAAGCCCGAGCGCCGACACGCTGACCACCATCACGACGAAACCGTCTTCCACAAGCCGCCTCAAATGCCGCTCCGGGTCCACCCCCCAGAGGGGCGAGATGCACTCCAGGCCAAGGTCCTTGCAGACCTTCTCGACGCGACTCCTCTGGTAGAGGCTCGCCATGGCG
>JBEKAG010000035.1:0-8943 GCA_050015955.1 Nitrososphaerales archaeon | reverse complement strand
CACGGACTTGGGGATGACAATCAATTCGTGCTGAAGGCTCCAGCGAATCATTATTTGTGCGGGTGTTCTGGAATACCTGCTTGCGGTCTCAACGAGCATTGGATGATTGAGCCGACGCCCCCTCGTCAGAGGGCAGTAGGCCTCAAGCGCGATGCTCTTCTTCTTGCAGAACTCTAGTAACTCCCTTTGGTAGAGGAACGGGTTGAATTCTACCTGATTGACCGAAGGCAGGACTGAAGAATCCTCCAAGAGTTGCTGAAGATGACCGATGGTGTAATTGCTCACTCCTATTGATCGGCATTTGCCTTCTCTCTGCAGTGTCACCAACGCGTCCCACGTTTCTTTTCTCGCGCCAGTGACCGGCCAATGGATCAGGTAGAGGTCGATGTATTCGAGGCCGAGTAGCTTCAGGCTACGGTCGCATGCATGCACAGCGCGGTCGTACCCGTGGTCACTGTTCCACAGTTTTGTAGTGATGAAGACGTCCTTCCTCGGCACGCCGCTCTCCCTAACTCCCTTCCTCACTTCTCGCTCGTTCCCATAGAGGCTCGCAGTATCGATGAGCCGATAGCCAACCTTGAGCGCATACTTCACGGCCTCGACACCGACTTCTCCAGGGGGGACCTGCCACATACCAATGCCCAAGTGAGGAATTTCGGTGCCATCATTCAGTCTCTTGGTCGAGTCGAGTGTTAGGCTCAACATGGAACACGCGCAACATGTTTTGTTAAAAGGTTGGCTCGCGCGTAGTTTGAATGTCAGGAGAAGTCCTGACCCGCAGCGCTTGCTCCGGAAAGACGTCAACGGTAAATAGCAAGCTTGATTTCTCTTGGGTGATAACCAACGCCAAGGATTCGTGGGTTCGGATGGAAGCTCGATCCTCCAGATTACAGGGACTACCACTACCTTCCCCCGGTTTCTCCAGAGAAGCTTCCCAAGGTTGTCGATCTCAGGCCTTCTTGTCCTCCCGTGTACGACCAGAAGGGGCTCAACAGCTGCACCGCCAACGCAGTTGCAGCGGCTGTGGAGTTCGACCTGACGAAGGAGAAGAAAGAACGCGTCATTTTCCCCTCTCGGTTGTTCCTGTACTACAATTCTCGCGCGCTCACAGGAAAGGAGCAGTCCAATGAAGGGGTCTACATCAGAGATGCCATCAAGTCCGTTGCTCGCCAGGGGGACTGCCCGGAAGCGCTCTGGCCCTACATCGAGCACAAGTTCGCCGTCAGGCCACCGAAGAAATGCTACCGAAGGGCACTAAAGTACAGGGCAGTGCAGTACTATCGGGTTCACCGCAACCTCTACGATCTCTGCGCTTGCCTCGCCTCCGGCTATCCTTTCATCTTTGGGTTCCTAGCTCACGAGAGGTTTCGTGACGTCGTGAAGCATACGGGAATTCTGGAGGTGCCGGCTCCAGGTGAGAAGCTTATCGGCAAGCATGCTGTCCTGGCAGTGGGTTACGAAGACCCGCGCCAGCGTCTCATAGTGAGGAATTCCTGGGGTCCTAGGTTTGGGCTCAAGGGCTACTTCACCATGCCTTACGAGTATCCGTTAGACGAGGACCTCACAGCGGACTTCTGGACCATCAGGGTGGTTAGCTAGCACGATTTCACCGCAGCAAGCGTATGCTGTCAGGCTTGTCCGCACGCGCGCTGGCCATATGACCTTGATGCCAACTGCCAAGCCCACCCCTCTGCTGGCGCGAATAGGTGCTGACAAGGACTCAGGAAGAAGCGGCCTTCCGGAAGTATTCCACACGGGTGACCTTGGACGGAACAGCGTTCCACGGTAGGATGATCACCTGCCTTTCGCTGTCGGTGATGGCCTGCATGTTCACACCGCATCATCCATGTGCGGTGGATTCAACCGCCTCAGTTAGTGGGCCCGGAGCGATTTGAACGCTCGACCGACCGGTGTCTTCGGCGTTCCCGTATGAGCCGGTCGCTCTGACCGAACTGAGCTACGGGCCCACGTTTCGTCGGTTCAAAACCTGTTACCTTTAAGCAGTAGCGACCAAAGCCTAATTAGACCCCCAAACCAATGCTCTCCGTAGGCAGTGAGCAAGGACCTAGACGAAGGATTCCAGGATATTCTCGCCGAACTGGATCGTGAAGAGGCCCGCGTCAAGATACGGATGGAAATGCGTCGCTTCGGGAAACCGACAACCGTTATCGAGGGCCTTAAGATGAGCGATAAGGACATGCACGAACTCAGCTCGAAGATGAAGCGCTCCCTAGCTACGGGGGGGACCGTCAAGGACGGGATCATGATACTCCAGGGTGACCACAGGGAGTCAGCGGCCAAGATGCTCGTAAAGCACGGGTTCTCCGAGAGTTCGATAGAAGTCCTGTGAGAGGACGTTCCGGCCCGTCACGATTCCAATTACCGCTCACGTTTATAACCGGTACCAGGGGGCGTTCGCTGCAAGGCCTGTAGATCAAGAATGTCGAAGCCCATCGTCACCTTCGAGGACTTCGTAAGGAGAATCTTGAAAGATGTCTTTTGGGTTGTTCTGCTGGCCCTTCTGATAGGGGTCCCCGTATACTTGGTGGCAGACTTGGTCCTCCACTACGACCTCTTCGCCCTTGTAGGAGCGAAACCTCAGGGCTACATGACGTTTATGCAGAAGCTCCTCTCTACCGAACCCTACAAGACACTCTTTGCCCTGATCGTCTTCCCTGGATTCAGCTTTGTAGCCGTTTATGGCACGATCTTCATGGGTTGGGTCGAAAGGAAGTTCACAGCAAAGATACAGCTCAGGACCGGCCCGATGTATGCTGGTAAGGTAGAAGGAATCCTCCAGAACGTCGCAGATTTCTTCAAGCTCTTCTTCAAGGAGATGATAATCCCTGACGGCGTCGACAAGGCGGTCTTTGTGGGGGTTCCTTTTGCCCTGATGGGAGTGGCTGGGGCCCTCATCGCCTTAATTCCGCTCTCACCTGCGACCTACATAGCCAACCCTTCCGTGGGGGCGATACTCGCATTCGCGATACTCGGCTTCACGCCTCTCATAGTCCTCCTCGCAGGTTGGGCGAGCAACAACAAGTACTCATTCCTGGGGGGCCTGAGGGCGCTTCACCAAATGATCGCATATGAAATCCCATTGGTCCTCTCGCTGGTCGGGACGGTGCTCCTCGCTGGTGCCCTGAACTTGGCCCCCCTGGTCCCAGGAGGCCCCAGCATCGTGACCGCCCAGAGCAAGGTCTGGTTCATAGTTCTGCAGCCCATTGGTGCCGTCGTCTTCTACATCGGCGCACTAGCTGAGATTGAGAGGATTCCGTTTGACCTCCCTGAGGCCGACAGCGAAATCGTGGCTGGGTGGCAGACCGAGTACTCCAGCATGTTCTTTGGGACTTTCCAACTGGTCAATTTCACTAGGATGTACGTTCTCGCAGGCCTGTTCACGACCTTCTTCTTGGGAGGCTGGCTCGGTCCCGCCCCAGTCCCCCCCGAGGTCTGGTTCGTGCTCAAGACCACCGTCGTGATGCTCATCATGATGCTGCCCCGCAGCATAATGCCCAGGCTCAGGATCGACCTTCTGCTCAGGGCCGGATGGGTCCGGCTCCTGGCTCTCTCCTTCCTGAACCTCTTCCTCGCCATGATCATAGTCTCCTTGGGAGTGGTCTAGTTGAGCACATTTTCCTACATCAAAGGCGTGTTCGTAGCCACCTGGAGTGGCATCCGACACCTCTCCCACCCAAGGATGACCCTGCGATATCCCGAACAGAAACTCGAGCTGGAGGGGACCGGCTACAAGTACGACGCAAGACAGGGCGTTGGCCTTCCTGGATTCAAGGGGCGCCACATCCTATTTCTTGATAAGTGCACAGGATGCCAACTCTGTGCGATAGCGTGCGACGGCGTGGCGGTCGCGATTGATATGCAAAAGGCCCAAAGAGACATGCCGCAGAACAAGAAGGACATTTGGCCGGCGGTGGATTACGGTAGGTGCGTCTTCTGTGGCCTCTGCGTGGACGCCTGCCCGTTCGCTGCCCTCTACATGACCAACGAGTACGAGCTTTCAGCCTACGACAAGATGAGCCTCAAGTACACATCCAATATGCTCGCCGTTCCTCCTAAGCCAAAAAGCGGGACTTACAAGGTCAAGATTGACACCGACAAGGGGACGACCTCCCATGGTTGACCTGACCTTCATCGCAATGGCGGTCGTGACATTGGGGGGCGCGATTGCTGCCCTCGAAGCGGACGAAATAGTCTACGGTGCAGTCGCACTCGCTGGCAGCTTCTTTGGAGTCGCCGCGCTCTTCTTCCTTCTGAACGCTCCGTACGTCGCCGTCTTCCAAATCACGGTCTACATCGGGGCCGTGGCCGTTCTGATACTCTTCACAGTCATGCTCGTTAGGCATGAGAGTTGGGCTAAGGAGGCATCGCCCCAGTCGCTGACCAGACTCGGTGGGATCCTCACCGGGCTGGTGATGGCCTCCGCGCTCGGGCTCGCCGTGATGGGTTCGAAACTCCCTCAATCCAATTCTCTACTGAACGGAACTGGCTTCCTCCAAATAGGGAGACTGATCTCCACTGACTTCTCCATCGTGCTAGAGGTTCTGGCCCTGGTCCTCGCCGCCTCAATCGTCAGTGCCCTCTTTCTGGCGAAGGTCGAAAAGAAGGATGAGAATCAGTGAACACGCTCGCTGACTTCGTCCTCGTGTCCACGATGCTGTTTGCCATCGGTGTCTACGGCTTGATAGTAAAGAGAAGTGCACTCAGAATGGTCTTCGCGGTCGAGATATTGATCAACGCAGCCAATCTTAACTTTGTCGCCTTCAACCAATTCCTCTGGAACAACGCGATCGGACAGACCTTCGTACTCTTCTCCATAGCGCTCGCTGCCGGAGAGGCGGCGGTAATACTCGCCATAGTTGTGGTGGCCTACAGGCTACACAAAGACACAGACGTGAGCGAACTCAAGACACTGAAGGGTTAACAAAATGCAGCGAAGACTTCCCGCGAGAGCAGTCACATAGATTGGTGGTCAGATGGAAATCCCTTACGTTCTCCTACAAACCATCATTCTTCCTCTCGTAGCAGCTGGAGCTGTCTATCCTCTTAGTCAGAGGCTGGGGAAGAATGTCGGCTGGGTGGCCTTTGCCGTGCTCTCCTACACCACACTCCTTTTGTTATTGGTTGGCTTTGGCATCTACAATGGGGGCGCCCCCATCAAGGAGCTCTACATCTGGGCGCCGTCCGCCGGGCTGACCTTCGGATTTCTCGCTGACGGCCTTAGCCTTCCCGTGGCCTTGGTCATGAGCATTGTCTGCACTGCAACGTCGGTCTACTCGATGCCGTACATGAAGCACAGACTCGAAGACATGTACGGCGAGGAGAGAAAGCAGCAGTATGGCCTCTATTACGTAAACTATCTGCTTCTCACAGTAGGCCTAGTTGGTATATCGCTTTCGACGAACTTGATTGAGCTCTACCTGTTCCTTGAGCTGCTGCTCATTCCATCGTTCTTTCTCATGAGTCTCTTCGGCTACGTCGACAGAGAAAGGATTGCGGTGATGTACTTCATCTGGAACCACCTCGGGGCTTTCCTCTTCCTCGCAGGCATCGTCCTTGTGTTCATCACGACTGGGAGCTTTGAAGTGACAGCACTCGCATCGATCAAATCCAACACTGTTGGATATTGGATTGTCGGACTGATCCTCGTCGGCTGGCTCGTGAAGATGGCGATCTTCGGACTCCACACGTGGCTTCCCTACGCCCACGCAGAGCATCCAACCTCCTTCGCTCCCATAATGGCAACGATAGTCGGCGTCGGAAACTACGTTCTGGTCAGGCTCCTCGTCGGGGAGATGCCGGCCGTCTTCAAGCCCTTCGGTTTTCCTCTTATGGTCATGGCGCTCATAACGATGGTCTACGCCGGTGCTGTCACACTCATCCAGACCGACAGCAAGTACCTCTATTCGTGGTCTACGATAAGCCAGAACGCCTACTCTCTCCTTGGCATTGGTAGCCTCACAGTTCTCGGTGTCTCCGGAGGGGTCTTCTACTTCATGAGCCACATCGTCGGGAAGTGCATTCTCTTCTGCGTCGCAGGGATCCTCCTCGCGCAGACAGGAACCAGGGATATACGTAAGATGGGGGGGCTTGCCACGAGGATGCCGCTGACGGCGACCCTCTGCGTCCTCGGCACGTTGATTCTCGCTGCCGTCCCGCCCCTGAGCGGCTTCCAGGCGGAGTGGATTATGTTCGTCGGGATCTTCACCAAGGGAACACTCGGGACATCGGCCAACATGGCCGTGGCGCTCCTAGCGATTATAGCGACAATGCTGACCGTCGGCTACACATTCTGGCCTCTCCGCAAGATCTTCTTCGGACCGCTCCCCACCCAGCTAAAGGAAGTCAAGGAGGCGCCACTGACCATGCTGGTTCCACTCTTCGTTCTTGCCGCGATCATGGTCGTGGTCGGCATCTACCCGGACCTGATCATGAAGTTACTTTCGTCGTACACGTCAGGACTTGGAGGGATTGCGTAGATGAGTGCTACAATCTCAGCTTACTACATCTGGATGGTCTTCGCTGTCCCACTCTTTGGCACTTTGGTCATAGCTCTGTACGCAAAGGCGTCGAGGGTCAGGGACTACATCGCGGTCCTCTTCTCCTTGGTCTCGGCGCTCTTCGCCCTCCGGCTCTTGATTCCAACGCTGCAGGGGCAGTCGATCATCCCTTCAGGGCCGACCAGCGTTCCGTGGATTCCGACGCTCAACATCAATGTCGGCGTGTTCTATGACCCATTCACAATAATCCTCTCGAACGTCGTTGCGTGGGTGGGCCTAGTAATCATGGTGTACAGCCTCGAGTACATGAAAGGTGATAGCGGATTGAGAAGGTACTGGTTCTTCATGAATTTCTTCATCGGGAGCATGCAGCTGATTGTCCTCTCGGACAATTTCCTCTCGATGCTGGTCGGATGGGAGGGCGTCGGACTCTGCAGTTACGCCCTGATTGGCTTTTGGTTCACCGACGAAGAGGACAGGTGGGTCGGGACGATAGGCCGGACAGCTCTTGGAGAGGCCCAGGCCTACCCACCTTCACACGCAGGAATGAAGGCCTTCGTGATGACAAGGATAGGCGATGTAGCCTTCCTGGTCGGTATCATACTCGTCTTCATCTACTCCGGTACGTTCAGTTTCACTCAGCTAGGTCATGATACGGGATGGGCGACTAGGCTAGCCCAGTCGGGGCTCCTCGTCCCTGCAGCCCTGTTGATCTTCGGAGGTGCAGTGGGAAAGTCTGCGCAGTTCCCGCTCCACGAATGGCTCCCGGACGCGATGGCCGGTCCGGCCCCGGTTTCGGCGCTGATTCACGCAGCCACGATGGTCAACGCCGGTGTCGTGCTAGTGGCGAGGGTTGGCCCGGTCTTCTACTCCGCGCTGGCCTCCAACCCTTCGCTGATCCAGCCCTTCTTCCTGACCGTCGCTTGGATCGGCGCGTTCACGGCTTTCCTGGCTGGCACCCAGGCCCTTGTCGGGTTCGAGTTGAAGAAGATACTTGCCTATTCGACGATATCTCAGATCGGGTACATGATGATGGCACTCGGGCTGACAGCCTTTTCGAGCGACTTCGCTCAGGGACTCTCCGCCGGGCTCTACCAGCTGATGAGCCACGCGATCTTCAAGGCGTGCCTCTTCATGGCAGCAGGAGCGCTCATCCACGTCTCAGGGTCGAAGTACATCAACGAGATGGGCGGCTTGAGGAGCAAGATGAAGATGACTTTCACAGCCTTCCTGATAGCTGCAGCTTCGCTTGCGGGCATTCCACCATTCAGCGGCTTTTGGAGTAAGGATGCCGTCCTAGCGACGGCATGGGAATCGGGGCAGACTTGGTTGTTCCTGGCTGGTGCCGTGACCGCGGGCTTGACAGCGTTCTACTCCTTCAGAATGCTCGGGATCATTTTCTTCGGGAAAGAAAGCAAGAACTTGGAGGAGCGGGGAGACGGAGAGCACAAGGTTCGGGAGGTCAGCCCACTGCTGTGGGCTCCTTACATGGCCCTCGCAATCGGCACGCTATTCATCGGGCTCATCTCAGCTCCGTTAGGCGTGGAGAACTTCCTCGAATGGGCGTCCAACACTTACTTGGCCACTCTTTCCCCGCACTTCGCTGCACCGACCTCCTCTTCCGTGGGATTCAACGTCGAGTCCGCCCTGATAGCCTTCGCCTTTGTGATTGTCGGGTTTGGGATTGCTGCTCTTCTCTACATCGGGAGAAGGTATCCCCTGTCCAGGTTCGTCGGGAACACCGGCTTCATGCACACAGTCTACGTATTTCTTGAGAAGAGGTGGTACATCAACGCAATCTACTACAGGATTTTTGTCGACCCACCGCTCAGGGCCTCGAGGTGGCTGCTTGCCAACATCGAGATTAACGGGCTGGACAGGATGAACAACGCGGGTGCGTATATCGCTCTCAGCTTCTCTGCAGCAGGTAACTGGATAGACGCCAAGGTGGTCGACGGCGCTGCGAACGGCGTATCGACCCTTGGTCAAGGCCTGTCCAGGGCGGCCAGGAGGGTGCAGACCGGGATAACTGAGCAGTACATCTTCGTCTTCGCCCTTGGCCTATTGTTCCTGATCGTGGCCCTGATCTTCGCGCTGGGAGTCTGGCCATGAGCTACCTCCTCTCTCTACTCATCTTCATACCACTAGTTGGGACACCGTTCGTATACCTTGCTGGCAGGCGCAGCAAGCACGCCGGAATCTACTTCGCACTAGGCCTGTCGGTGATCACGTTCTTGTTAGCCCTCTATTCGTACTGGCTGGTCTACGTCCATCCTCCGGCTCCCGGCCAATACGCGCTGACCGAGAAGTACACATGGTTCAACTTCAGATTCATCGGTCTGGACTACCTACTTGGACTCGACGGCCTAAGCGCGCCGTTAGTGACCCTCTCGAGCCTTCTCTCGATACTGGTCATTATTGGCTC
>JBEKAG010000034.1:0-8977 GCA_050015955.1 Nitrososphaerales archaeon | reverse complement strand
GGAACTGGCGAAGCTCTTCAAGAGGCCTGAGATGGTGAGGCAAGCCGGATTGCTCAGGCTCAGAGTGGAGGCTGGGGTCAGCGAGGAGCTGGTAGAGCTGACGACATTAGAGGGGGTCGGGAGGGTGAGAGCCAGAGCCCTCTATACTGCAGGGTTCAGAACGCTCGGGGACATCAAGGAAGCTCCCGCGGAGAAGCTCGCTGCTGTGGATAAGGTTGGGACTGCTATCGCGAGGAGAATCAAGGAACAGGTGGCCAGGTTCTGACCGAGCCCTCGGAGACTATCGAAGACTCCGGAAGGAGACTTGCTCATGCAATAGACGCTTCCGTGGCGCGCATGATTGAAGGGCGTTCTAGGGTCGCGGTCGCCTTCTCCGGCGGGCTCGACAGTTCCATAATCGCGTCGTGCGCGAAGAGGCGGACCGGGGTCGTGGCCTGCAGCGCATTCGCCGAGGGGGCCCTCGACAGCCGTGCCGCAAGCCGGGGAGCCGCAATACTGGGAATCGAACTGATAGCTACGAAGCTCACCCGCAAGACAGTCGCAAGTGAACTGAAGGAAATGGACCTCCCCTTCCAGGCTTCTCTCATGGACAGAAGCCTCTGGTGCCTGTACTCGATTGTCTCCAGGAGCGCCGCAGGAGGAGGGGCTGAGGTGATCATGCTCGGACAGCTCGCTGACGAGCTTTTCGGAGGATATGCCAAGTACCAGGCTGCCCTGACTGACGTGGGAGAAGAGACTGCCGCGGCCGTCATGGACAAGGACGTGAGGGAGTACCAGGCTAGAGGGATGGCAAGGGACGTGAGCGCTTGTTCGAGGTGGATGGAGCCTCGCTTCCCGTTCGCTGAAAGGGAGGTTGTCGACTTAGGAAGATCAATTCCCGTTTCCTTCAAGATCAGGGGGGGCGTCCGGAAGGTTGTCCTCAGGGAGGCTGCGGTCGTCTTGGGAGTCCCCGGAGAGCTTGTAAATGCGCCCAAGAAGGCAGCCCAGTACAGCTCAGGGATTCAGAGGATTACCAGATAGCTCACGCTTTTAACGCCCTTTCTGGAAAGGCCCTCCATGATTCCTTCATCTCAGCCCAAGGGGAAGCTCGTTGGGTTCAAGACGCTCCAGGAGAGATTCAGCTATTACGCGCTGGATGACGGGACCGTCCTAGGAGTGAAGCCGTCGGTCGTAAAGGTGTACAGGCTCCAGAATCCCGACAACAGCTTGGCGTCGTCTCCTGACGGAACTCCCGCGTACTTCTACCAGACTCAGAACATTACTCAGGTGCTCAAGCCGGAGGAGTACAGGTCGTTCAAGGGCGACGACATCGCGGAATGAACAGGCCGTACCTAGCCTCCGAAGACTCTGCACTTCTCAGGGGAGTCCTGAAGACCCACTCGGGCGGAAGCGCCCTTGAAATCGGTGCAGGGAACTGCGGCAATCTGATAGTGCTTGCGAAGGGCTTCGAGACTGCGGTCGGAACCGACATCTTCATGCCAGAGATGACTGACTGGAGAGCTTCAGGTGCAGACTTCCTGATTGCCGACGGGGCGTCCTGCCTTCGGCTTGGCTCCTTTGACCTGGTCGCATTCAACCCTCCCTACCTGCCCACCGAAGTCGGAGACGACCCCTCCACTGAAGGCGGTGCCTCTTTGGAGGTACCAATGAGGTTCCTCCGGGACGCCCTGGGGGCGGTCAAGGTGACCGGAAAGATCGTCATGCTCCTGAACGACCAGGCCCATGTCGGAGAGTTTGAGGCCGAATGCTCGCGTCATGGGTTCAGGCTGTCGAAGGTCGCGACGAGGCACTTGTTCTTTGAGGAGCTGTCCGTGTACGAAGCATCTGCACTCTAGCGCAGAACATCGTTCGGATACCCACTCGCCCCGGCAGGAGAGTGCGCGCGCGCAACGAAGTCGCGCGAGAGGGATTCCCCATTCATGTTCGATTCTAAAGCCTTCCAGGTCATGCGCGGCAGTCAGGGGCAGCTTGGGTTAAGGACCCTCCCGGACCATTGGAGGGGAGGATGCTCAAAGATGGCATTCTCAAGAATGAGAATTGTGTTGTCGCGTTAAATAGAGAGGGAGTACCCTAATCCGTTCGGGAGTATGCTAAGACAGGTTTCGTTGGAGGTCAGGGCAGACAACAAACTCCAAGACGCAGCAAGGGAGTTCGGAACCAAGATCAACGTCGTAGACTGTAAACCGTTCAACAAGAAGGGAATGACGCTACTCCTGGAAATGAAAGGTGAACCCGAAGCCATGAGGAAGACTGTCTCGACAATCCGAAGGCAAGAGGGAGTCAGGCAAGCCTTGGAAGGGGACGATGGCGGCGAGACGCTTCCACTATTGCTGGTCCTCGATAGGCCTAGCATCTGCCGGGCATCGAGCGACTCTGCGATAATTTGTTTGGACTGCCCGCTCAACGCTGAGGTCCAACCTGCTTCGTGGCGGTTCATCGTGAGGCGGACTAACGACCTGAGGCAGATTCTGTCCAGGCTTAGCCACGAGGGTGTCGAAACGCGGATCGAAGATGTTTCGCCGCTGGACCAGAAAGCGACTCTGACGGGGCGCCAAAAGGAGATAATTGCGATGGCAGTCACCCAGGGCTACTTCGAATTTCCTAGGAAGGTTAGCCTCACGAATCTCAGCCAACTCGTGGGGATCAAACCTTCAACCCTGAGCGAGATCCTCCGAAGTGCGGAACGGCGCATCATGGAGAACGCTGTCGGCGTTCCCTTCCCGGAAGACTAGCACAACTTGCCATAGGCCGTAGCTTACTAACTCTGCGACGACAATCTGTATGACAAACGCCCAATAGTCGAGAGCCAACCCCGAATAGCCAGCGTTGGCGAAGACTTGCAATGTATACGAGCCGGCGACGAAGACGGCGAGTACCCCCGTCAGGAGCAAGAGCGCTGCGCTGATTGCCCCCAATTGACGCTCTGCTTTCTCCAGATTCGCCGTCATACCTACTTGCGCTTTGGATGTTTCCTCAAGACGTTTGGAGGAAGCATCGAGAGAAGCGAGTAGTCTCGACATGTATCTCGGCCGTAATACCTCAAGTTCATTTTCTACTGCGACGAATCGTTTCTGTTTTGCTACACCTTCTCCATCAGTGAAGATTACCCTTTGACCCGGTTCGTAGCTCTTCCCCCTCAGCCATTCTATGTATTGCTCCCTCTCCTTGTCCAAGTCAGAGAGTTGCTTGGCGAGAGATTCCAAGGAATCGGCTTCGTCCGGCAATCGATGATGATTAGGCCATGACTTTCTTAAAAACTCTCATCAACTCGTTCTTGAATTCTAACCCGATTCCTGCGGCGTGCGCGGGCCCGGTGGGGTTCGCGTCTATGTGGGTTCTTTTCTTTGGCCTGGGGGTGACTGGGAGAGGAGGCGTCCTGACCGGGACTTTACAACTAGTGTAGGTGCCCCAACGTGGGCGACCTTATCCTGGCCACAATAGCTTAATCCAGCGCGCCATGAGACCTGCAGAGGTCCCGCGCCTCCTGGGCGCTTCACTCCGCTGACGGGCCCCGCTATTCCGCCTGCCTCGGGCTGCAGAGGATGCACTTGAGGCCGTCTCACGCCTTCTTGTCGTATAGGTGGCAGGCTACCGTGTGCCCATCCTCCCTAGGCACCAGCGCTGGCTCTTCCACCCTGCACCTGTCGAATACGAAGGGGCACCTCGGGTTGAATCTGCACCCCGGGGGCGGAGTGATGGCGCTGGGTATCTCCCCCTTGATTATCATGCGGCTCCTGCTCGCCTCCGGGTCTGGGACGGGGACGGAGGAGAAGAGCGCTTTGGTGTAGGGGTGCATCGGGTTCTTGAATATCTGGTCCCGGCCCCCGCTCTCTGAAATCTGGCCTAGGTACATTATAGCCACGTGGTCGGCGAAGTACTTCGCTATGGCGAGGTCGTGGGTAATGATTAGCAGGGTCAGGTTCATATCTTTCTTGAGGTCGAGGAGTAGCCTGAGGATTTGAGCCCTGATGGACACGTCCAGCATGGCCACGGGCTCGTCTGCAACAACGAACTTCGGGCACAAGATGAGTGAACGGGCTATAACGACCCTCTGCCTCTGGCCTCCGCTCAGCTCATGGGGAAACCTGGAGTAGAACTCTTCCGGGGGGTCGAAGCCTACGCGGCTCATCAGCTGCAGGGCGGCTTCTCTTCGCGTTGCCTTGTCGTCGATCCCGTGGAACTTTAGCGGCTCCGCGACTGCGTCCCCAATCCTAATCCTGGGGTTGAGCGCAGCTACGGGGTCCTGATAGACCATCTGGGAGGAGCGCCTGAACTTCTTAAGCTCCTCGCCCCTTAGGCTGGCTATGGCCTGGCCCTCGAAGAAAATCTTCCCTGACGTGGGGATGTACACTCGGAGGCCCAGCTTTCCGAGAGTGGTCTTTCCGCTCCCGCTCTCGCCAACTAGGACGAAGACTTCCCCCTCCTGTATGTCGAGGTTGACCCCGTCCACTGCCCTGACGTACTTCTGCTTGCCCCCTACCAACCCTTCAACGAAGCTTCGCCTTACTGGGAAGTACTTCTTGACATCCTGAAACGACAACAGGGCTCCCATCACTCTCTCCCTCAATCGTACAGGTGGCAGGCAACCATGTGAGCCGGCTCTACCTCTCTGAAGCTCGGCGGCTCCTTCCTGCATCTTTCGAAGGCGTAGGGACACCTTGCTGCGAATTTACACCCCGAAATCGGGGATGACAAGTCAGGGGGGGAACCAGGTATCCACTCGAGCGAAGTGGACTCCGAGGCGATGTTTGGAACGAGCTTCAGCAGCAGCTGGGTGTACGGGAATAGGGGCTTCTTGAAGATCGTTTTCGTATCCGCAAGCTCCAAGATTTCACCACCATACATTATGGCTATCTTGTCCGCCACTTCGGCCACCACGCCCAGGTTGTGAGTGATCAGAATCATTGACAGCTTGAGCGAATCCCTGAGCTGCCTCAGGAGGTCGAGGATCTGAGCCTCTATCACCACGTCCAGGGCGGTCGTGGGTTCGTCAGCAATCAGGAGCTTCGGGTCCAGAGCCAAGCCTAGGCCTATCATTATCCGCTGCTTCATTCCCCCGCTAAGCTGGTGCGGGTAGTCATTCAGCCTGTCTGATGCCATGCCAAGCTGACCTAGGATTTCGCCCGCCTTCTCCAGAGCTTTGTCCTTAGTGACCTCTGGATTGTGCGCCCTGATGGCTTCGACGAAGTGGTCCCCGATCTTCTTGACAGGGTTCAGTGAGGTCATGGGGTCCTGGAAGATCATGGCGATCATCTTGCCTCTCACGCGCCTCAACTGCTCCTTGTCCAGCGTGAGGATGTCTTCCCCCTCGAGCAGTATCTTGCCATGAGTGACTCTTCCCTGAGGGGGCATGAGGTTCAGGAGGGCGAGGCCGAGGGTGGACTTCCCGCAGCCTGACTCGCCAACGATGCCTAGCGTCTCCTGTTCCTTAAGGTCGAAGCTCACTCCTTGAACTGCCCTTAGTTCCCCCCTTAGCGTGGTGTAGCTGACGTCCAGGTCCTTCACCTCGAGTAGCGTCATCTTACCTCCTGCTCAGCCTCGGACTCAGTACCTCGCTGAGCCCTTCCCCAATAAAAGTGAACCCCCCTGCCAAAAGGATGACCATCAGCCCAGGAAAGAGTACGGTCCACCAAGCACCTGCTAATAGTGACTGGTACCCGTAGTATAAGTCGAACCCCCAGTCCGGTACTGCGACATTTACGCCCAATCCAAGGTAGGTGAGACCAGCTTCTGTGATTACAGAATCGGCGACGTTGATAGACGCTACGACGGCTGCCGAAGGCAGCACGTTTGGCAAGATCTGCCTGAAGAGCACGTTCCACGTCCCTCCCCCCTCCACCTTTACTGCCTCGACATATGGAAGCTCCTTCGCGGTCAAGACCTGACTTCGGACGACCCTGAAGTAGGTGGGGATGTACACCACCGCTATGGCTATCGCCAGATTAACGACGCCGCGGCCCAAGACCGCTGCTATTGCTATAGCGAGGATGAGCCCAGGGAAGGCGTAGAGGGAATCCATAAGCAGGGAGAGAGAACTGTCGATCAGCCTTCGCGAGTAGCCTGCAAGTAGGCCGAGCGGTACGCCAATCAGGAAACACATGAACACCGAGAGGGCTGCGACCTCCATCATAGTAGCACCGCCGGCTATCATCCTACTGAAGATGTCCTGTCCGAGTCTGTTGGTGCCCATGGGGAATCTCAGCGACGGAGCCGAGTCAGCGGGTCCAACGCTCAGCGCGGCTGGGTCGTGGGGGACGATGAAGGGAGCAAGGACGTTCATCACCACCAGAAAGACCACGATTGCAATTCCGATGATGACCATCTTGCCACCTGTCCCAACCTTGGGAAGGGCAAAGAAGAAGTTGATTGCAGGTCTTAACGGCGACTCTTCCTTTTTCATTTAGTCACCTCAATACCTTATTCTCGGGTCGAGGTAGGCGTACAGAACATCGACGATTAGACTAACGACGGCTACGAGGATTCCGAAGAAAACAACCGCTCCCTGGAGTGCAATGTAGTCGCGGTCTGTTATTGCCGTGACCACGTACGTTCCTATGCCATTCCATGCGAACGTCGTCTCAGTAAGTATGGCGCCTCCGAGGAGGCCCGCGAACTCAAGCCCCATGATGGTCAGGACTGGAAGGAGACCGTTTCGCAGTCCATAGCCGTAAAGGACCGTCCTTTCTTTGAGCCCCCTCGCCTTGGCTGCGGTGACATACTCCTGGCCAAGTGCATCGAGCATGTTACTACGAGTGATTCTCAAGAAGACGGCTGAAATGTAGAGACCGAGCGCGACAGAAGGCAGTATCAGGTGCCGTACGGCGTCGACGAATTCACCCAGGTTACCCGCGAGCAAGGAATCAACGGTGTACAGCCCAGTCTGGATGTGCGCACCAAATATGGTGCCCCCCGGTGGGGTCAGAGCAGATATCCTTCCTCCTGAGGGAAGGATGGGAAAGCCGATGGCGAATACCCCGATCAGAATCAGGCCTAGAAAGAAAACAGGAATCGAATAGAGGATAACCCCGAAGGTTCTGATTATCGTATCTTCGAGGGAGCCGTATTTTCTGGACGACCTCACGCCCAGAACTACCCCAACCAGGACGGCAACGAACATGGAGCAGATCGACAACTCCAGCGTAGCTGGGAAAGCAGAGAGAATCTGGGGGGCGACGGGTTGCTCGTTCGAGAAGGCCTTACCAAGGTTCCCCTGGAAAAGGCCTACAACATAGTTGAAGTATTGCACGTAGACTGGAACGTCGAGACCAAGTGCATGTTTGACTTCGGCCAGCGCTTTAGGGTTCACCTGCTTTCCGAAGTGGAGCAGGGCCGGGTCGCCCGGGAGGACTCTGACGATAAGAAAGACGATCGATACAAGCAGCAGTATCATCGGAATGGTCAGAAGAGCGCGCGTGATGATGTAGCTCTTGAGGCTCATTGAAAATTAGGGGAGTGGGAAGTGCTCGATGAGACCTTCCCAGTCTTATGTGGTTGTTTCGTAAATGGTACAGAGCCTGAAGATCAGAGTGACGTCCAGGAAGACGCCGCCGACAGAAGTCTTCGCCACTGCGCCGCAGCAGTTGGCACCGCCCTGGTACAGTGGAATGATCGGGGCATCGGTGGCCTGAAGGTTCTGGATCTGGGAGTAAATGGAGGTGGCCTGTGCGCCTGTCGCTGAAAGTGATTGGTTCAGCAGGTGGTCCATGGCCGTGCTATTGTAGCCGTCATGCAGCCATATGGCGTTGGTTGATGAGAGGAACGGAGTGGTGTAGTCGTAGGGGTCAATGAAGTCCGGGTACCAGCCGTAGATCCACATGGTCATGCTACCTGCATGCAAGTTCGAATGGAATGTCGCCCAGTCAATGCCGTGAAGGCGGACCGTAATGACGCCACTAGCTTCAAGATCTTTCCTTAGAACCTGGGCCTGGTCTGCACTTTGGGGGTAGTGCCCTGTGGTTTCGTACCACAAGTCTACAGTCAGCTTGTTGTTAGCGTTGTAGCCCGACTTCGCCAAGTCTGTCCTTGCCAAATCGTAGTTGGGCCCTGCACCGTAGGCTGTCTTGAAGGCGTCAGTGTGGCCAGCCATGCCAACCGGGATTTGCGAATATAGCGGAGTCGCAGTTCCTGCGAACACTGTGTCGATTAGGTCGGTTCTGTTGAGTGCCGCTGCGATGCCTTGTCTGACGTTGATGTCGCTGTAGGGCGTCACGTGCTCGTTAAAGACGATGTACTGGATGAAGGCGCCTGGGCTCGAATATACCTTCACTCCGGAAGTGGTCATAAGGCTCAGAATGTCTGTGGTGGTGAATTGCCTGTATGCGATGTCGACATCTCCCGACCTGATGGCCGCACCCAGAGAGGTGGCATCAGGGTAGAACTTGATTATGATGGTGTGGGTCTTTGGATAGGCCGGGTAATTCCAGTAGTTGGGGTTGGCAGTCAATGTAATCCCGACGTCCCTGGTCCCCGACCTTGTCCATTCGGTCAACGTGTAGGGGCCAAGGCCGTTCGGATTGCTTGCCGCTGGACTGCCAGCAGTGAAGTTGATTCTCCCAGTATACGTGCCCGGATAAGGATGGAGGGGCATTGGGGCCTTGGTCGGATTCACGATGTATGACCCGGCGAAGGTCATAAGGCCGAAGAAGCCCGAGAACGGCGTCTTTAGGTGGAACACAACCGCCGTTGCGTTGGGCGTCGTTATGTGGTCGATAATGTCACTATAGCCGATCCCTACAATAGGTCCATCCGGATCTGCAAGGGCCATTCCTCTGTTGAAGCTGTAGGCGACATCAGTCGAGTTGAACTTGGTCCCGTCGTCATACTTCAGCCCTGAGCGAAGGATGAAGGTGTACGTCAGCCCGTCTGAGCTGACCGCCCACCTTGTCGCCAGCGCTGGCTGAAGGGCTGACAGGCTTGTGTCCGTCGTGCCCGGAGCGAAGTCTATGAGAGGAGCGCCAAGTTGCTGAATCATATTATC
>JBEKAG010000033.1:0-9509 GCA_050015955.1 Nitrososphaerales archaeon | reverse complement strand
CTCCGGCTTCAGGAGGTCCATCTCAGACCTGCTTTCGGCGTCAGGATGAGCGCCTTTGAAGGCTACGTCCAAGCTGGCTGGCTGAAAGTGGTGTCTGAACCCTTCGCCGATTAGCAGGATCTGGGCTTCCCCAGCGCGGATACGCTCGCGCAACTTCGTGCTCAGAAAGTTGGCCGCGAACGTCCCGCCCGTCCCGGCCCCAACTATGACCACCCTCTTGACCATCTATCTTCCCTTTCTGTCGATCTCGACTACGATCTTGAGGAAGTCCTTCTCCCTTGAGACCTCAAGGACTTCGTTGCCGAGAGTATGACGCAGAACTTCTGAAGTGCAGTGCTCGCATCTGCACTCTCCTTTTGAATGGATACTATAGTCACTGATAGTGTGACTAGCCGGGGTCGATAAAAGGCGGTGAGACGTTTTCCATGGCTGGGAATCAAACTTAGGAATTAGGTTCATCCGTAGCCTCAGGAAGTAGGCTCACACGTAAATATCGAGCCCGACTTCCCGGATGGCGATGTCAGGACAGGAGGGAGTTGCCTTCAGGAAGGTCATGGTCGCGTTCGACGGGTCAAAGGACTCGGTCAAGGCGGTCGACTTCGGCTGCTCTCTCGCGGAGAAGTACGGGTCGACCCTGGTCGTGGTCCACGTCTATTCCACCGCCTTTCCACCCTACAGTGGTGTAGCGCCGATGCCAGTTCCCGAGTTCGAGGGGGCTGAGACGCTGTTCAAGGAGAGAGCTCGAGGTGTCTTGTCCCACGGAATCGAGCTCGCGGAGGGGCACGGAACGAAAGCCAAGGGGGAGCTCCTGGAGGCCAGTTCGACCGTCCAGGCCCTTATGGAATTCGCCGCAAGAGAGAAAGTCGACTTGATTGTTGTCGGGACGAGGGGGATAACTGGATTTAAGAAGCTGATTTTAGGGAGCGTTTCGAGCGGTTTGGTGAGCCATTCCGAATGCCCGGTCCTGGTGGTCAGGTGAGAACTTGATCTACGTTAGAGACGTGATGACCGGGAATGTCAGGACTATCCCCGTGAAGGCCACAGTAAGGGAGGCGGCCAAGGAGATGGTAAGATGGAAGATCGGTTCGCTCGTAATCGCTGACGGAAAAAAGCCTGTGGGGATCATTACCGAAGGCGACATCTCGAAGGCCGTTGCAAGGGGACTCGACCCTGCCAAGACGTTAGTCTCCGTAAAGAAGAAGAAGCTGATTACCGTCGAACCTGGCGTGAGAATCGAGGTCGCTGCCAAGATGATGGCCTCCTCAGGCGTCAAGAAACTTCCGGTCATAGAGGGGACGGACCTCGTCGGAATCATCACTCAGACCGACATCGTGAATTCCAGCTTTGTCCTCGTCACATCTCTTAAGGAGATGGTGCAGGCCCGCTACCGGCCTCCAGACTTTGAGATGTAGCATGGTCAATCCCCGGTCACAGGCCCGCATCTGATGAGGGGTCGGCTTCATGCTGGGGGACCAGTCTCATCCTGTTGGGGGTTCACAGCCTTCGGGCTTGTCAGGCCGGCGACATAGGCGGTGCTTCAAGAGTCACGGTATTTCGCTGGCCCTGAGAGCCCTCAAGGCCGGGTGGCACATCCGTCGGACTTAAGCCACCCCAGAAGGCGGTCCGTGAGCCGTTGAGCTTGCCTGAATCCACAAATACGGTCACCATCGCGAACGAGGAAGAAACTGCTAACTCAGCGCGCGCGCTCCTGATTGATGCGCAAGCGAGATGGACGAAGTTGGGACACAAGCCAGAGATCAACTCGCAGGCTGCTTGTGACAAGGTAGTGAAATGGCACAGAAAGGAAGAGTGGGCGACAGAGGCAGACTGAGCATCGGCCCGACTCTCCGCAGGATCAGGCTGATGGTATACGGCACAAAGGAAAAACGAGCCACAGCCCTGGCGCATCTTCAGGACGTTGAGAAGGGAGACCCCTTCCGCATACTGATCAGCACAATCCTCTCCCAGCGGACGAGGGACGAAAACACAACTCGGGCCTCTGAAAACCTGTTTTCAAGGTACGGGACAGCCGAAGAGCTCGCTCGGGCAGACATCGACGCGGTGCGCAAGCTGATCAGGCCTTCGGGGTTCTACAACGTGAAGGCGAGGAGCATCATCAGGGTCTCCAGGCAGCTGCTCAAGGAGTTCGGAGGCAAGGTCCCAGACGACGAAGAGGACCTCCTGAAGTTGCACTCGGTCGGCAGGAAGACTGCCAACTGCGTCCTTGTCTACGGCTTCAACAAGCCGGCGATTCCGGTAGATACGCACGTTCACAGGATCTCCAACAGGCTCGGGCTCGTCGACACCAGGAGGCCTGAGGAGACGGAGGCACAACTTGTCAAGACTGTGCCGCGCAGGTACTGGCTCGACCTGAACGATCTCTTCGTCAGGTTCGGGCAGACTACTTGCAAGCCCGTAGGTCCTCGGTGTGGGTCCTGCACGCTAAGGAGCGAGTGCAGGTACTATCGGACGATAGTTGCGCCGAGAGGAAAACCTTCTTAGCATTACCTGAGATGCCTCGAATAATGCCCTCTCTAGAAGAAGCCAAGAGGAAGGTGGGCGAGCTGGTCGTCGCGAAAGGTTTCGGCAATACTCCAGAAGAGATCCCGAACAAACTTCTATTCGCTTTCATCGAGCTTGGAGAGGCCGGAGACTCTTGGAAGAAGGGCAAGCCGACGGAAGAGACGATTGAAGAGTTGGTTGACGTGATCTTCTACGTGCTCGACGCTTCGAGGCTGATCGCGCCTGATACCGACCTTGACCAGGTCTTCGAGAAGAAGCTCGCCAAGAACCATTCCAGGTCTCACCGTTACGGCGAGGGTTTCCGGGACAAGACTTCGCCGAGCACTATCTCGCCTTCAGCCAGATGACCCGTTTGTTCGTGTGGCAGACGTAGCAGTCAAACCTCTGCCCCTTGGAATCGACCGCTTGCTCGGCCTTGTTCATCAGGTTACCGCACTCGTAGCACGGCTGGTCCGAGGGCGTCTGCCGGACCTTTCTCCAGTCTATCATGTAGTATGTCCAGAAGATGAGGTCGTTCGCCCTCTCCACTTTCATCGGGCCCCGAAGAGCCCGCCGATACAAAAGCCTGTCCCGGCATCCGAGGTGGCTAAAGGGGCATGGGCCCGCAGCTGCTCGGCTTCCTAGTCTGAAGTCCACACGAGCGGCTTGATATCATGTGACTCCGCCTGAATCATCGTTAAATACAAAACGGCAGACGCGGCGTGTCGCTTGACCCGTCTCTTCTTCATCACAGACATCCATTCCTCCGACAGGTGCTTCAGGAAGTTCCTCAACGCTGCGAAGTTCTACGGGGCGGACACTCTCGTGCTCGGGGGAGACATCACGGGCAAGGTCTTGATCCCCATAGTCGAAGGGAATAACGGGACCTACAGCCTCAGCCTATTCGGGAAGGACAGCACAGTGAAGAAGGAAAAAGTGCAGGAGACCCAGAAGGCGCTCCTCGACGCGGGTCAATACTCATTCGTCACAAACCCGAAAGAGCTCGAGGAACTCCAGGCGGACAAGTCGAAGGAGGAACGCGTCTTCAACGAAGTGATGGTCTCGGTTCTGAAGTCCTGGATCGAGCTTGCGCAGGAGAGGTTGAAGGGCACGAACGTCAAGTGCTTCATCTCACCGGGAAACGACGACAAGTTCGAGATAGACGCACTGCTGACCGACTCAGGGCATCTGGTCAACCCAGAGAACAAGGTAGTCCAATTGGAGGGAGGGTTCGAGATGATCACCCTCGGGTATGCCACCCCGACCCCTTGGAACAGTCCGAGAGAGGTAAGCGAGGAGAAACTTGGCCAGATGATCGAGTCCTTGGCCTCACAAGTCAAGAGGATGGAGACTGCAGTCTTCAGCCTCCACATGCCGCCCATCAACACGGAGCTGGATAGGGCGCCTGCTGTGTCCCAGGACTTCGAGTACGTGAAAGAGGGTCTCAGCATCAAGTTCATCCACGCGGGAAGCTCCGCAGTCAGGGAGTCGATAGAGAGGCACGCTCCCTTGCTGGGACTCCACGGTCACATCCACGAGTCCAAGGGCTTTGTCAGGCTGGGGAGGACTCTCTGCCTCAACCCCGGCAGCGAGTACGCCGACGGAATCCTGAGGGGCGCGCTAGTGAACCTTGCCGACGGAAAAGTGAAGGAGTTCCTGCTCACGAGCGGCTGATTGCTGACCTAAGAAGTGAATTCCTTCCTCTCGAAGAGCCAGAGGCCCAGAGCGGCTGAGAGAACGAAGTAGACCGCCATTATCGCCACCCCCTCGGGAATCGAGGCATAGTATGTAGTAAATGAGAATCTTCCTGCCGGTGTGAGCTGTTGTGCAGGAGGGTACGGGACCTTTAGGACGCTGCCGATGATGCCCCCGGCGTAGGTGATCGAGAACCAAGGTTCGAACCCAACGACTATGCTGACTACCTCGTCTATCACATTGAAGGCGAACAGGAAGAGTATGACTGTCACTAGTACCGAGATAGAGCTGGTCTTGAACAGCGAGCTGAACGTGAAAGTCAGGCCCAGCGCCGAAACTAGGTAGATCCAAGCGAAGACTAGAGACTCTCCGAATTGATATGGAACTGAGGTCCCGAAGAAATACGTCCCGTTGGCCAGGGCGATCAAAGCGAAGGTCCCCAGGATTAGTGTCGACGCGCCCAAGGCGGCCAGCCACTTTCCTACGTATACGACGGACCTCCTAAGCGGGTTGGGTATGAGGAAGTAGCCAGTCTTGTTCTGGAATTCTCCTGATATTGCGTCTCCACCGAAGAAGGCCACTGAGAGGAGTACGACGAGGGTAGCGAAGCTCCCCCAGAAAGCGGAGTAGAATGTCAACGCCTGGTCCTGCGATGCCGGAGCTCCGAACCCGAAGAAGGGAGGCCTGTAGTATGCCGCCGCGAAGGTGAGCAGGGCGCTGATCAGCAGGACGATTACCAGCATTACATAGAACCTTCTGGCCCTGAAGTAGTTCAGGAAAGTGTACTTCGTCACTATCCTAATCTGACTCATGCTGCCGACCCTCCCGTTGCTTCCTGCTTTCTCCGCAGACATCGTAATCACAGTGTCTCCTTGATCAGTTGGAGATAGGCATCTTCCAGTCCGGTCGAGGTTTCTCTTAAGCTCACCACGCCGATGTTCATTTCTGCAAGCTGTGCGTAGAGGCGCTCCTGAGCTGGTAGCCCTCCCCTGAACCTGATGCTGAGGTGCCTTGGGTCAGCCTTCTGCGCCCTGTCCACTCCCTCTAGGCGCAGCACCTTTGACACCGTTTCCTCTGCTAGATCGCGGGAGAATCCAACCTCCACAGCCCCTCCGTCTCCTGCGAACCTCGCGGTCACGTTCTCAATCGTATCATACACAATGAGCTTTCCGTGGTCTATCAAAGCGACCTCCTGACAGACTTCTGTAACCTCGCTCAGAAGGTGAGAGCTCATGAATACAAGCCTATTGCCGAGCGACTTCACTATGTCTCTTACTTCGCTCATCCCCCGAGGGTCGAGCCCCGTGGATGGCTCGTCCAATATCACGACCTGCGGGTCGCCGAGCAGGGTGGACGCCACGTTCACCCGCTGCTTCATGCCCTTCGAGTAGCTGCCAACCTTCTTGTCCGCCCATTCCTGCATCTTGACTTTCCCCAGCGCCTCGTCGATCCGCTTTGTCCTCTCTTCCTTAGGGACTCCCCGCAGCTCAGACAGCATCATCAGGGCTTCCCGGGCCGTCAAGGAGGGATAGATCTCCGGCGTCTCTATCAGCGATGCGCATGAGCCGAGGGCCTTCTTCTTGTCCTCTCTGATGTCGACTCCGTTAATCAGGGCCTTCCCCTGAGTCGGTGAAATAAGGCCTGTGAACATTTTCATGGTGGTGGTCTTGCCTGCGCCGTTCGGACCCAGAAAACCGATGCACTTCGTGCCCTCGAGCTTCAGGCTAAGGCTCGAGACGGCGGCAAAGGACCCGAACGACTTCGAAAGATTCACTGCTTCTATTGAGGACCCTGACATACTTTCATCCCCGCCACTCGATTACCTTCTTCGAAGGTTGCCCGAAGTCTGATTGGTTTTAAACAATACGATAAGCTGGGGACGATGACGGAGAATCAGCTGGACTGGGTCAGGTCGAGCCTCGGGCCACGGAAGACAATCCGAACGCACCCGAAGCCCATCCGCTAACCTTAGATTGAATCACAGGCATCCTTCTGCCCTGTGAGGAGGACCAAGATCGTCTGCACGATAGGGCCGGCGAGCGAAGCGGCAAGAATCGTCAGAAGCCTAGTCGCCCAGGTCGACGTCTTCAGGATCAACTTCTCTCATGGCGACATGGCCGGCCATCTCAGCGAAATCAGGACCATCAGGTCGGAGGCAACGCGGGCCAGGAAGACAATCGCCATCCTCCAGGACCTCCCAGGCCCCAAGGTCAGAGTCGGCAGGATGCTCAACGGGTCCGCGGACCTAGCAAGAGGCTCCCAGGTTCTTCTGACCAAGAAGGAACTGGAAGGCGATTCGAAGCGCGTCAGTGTGAATAACCCTGACCTCATCGATTCCGTGCAGAGAGGCGACGTCCTCCACCTCGCCGACGGCATCATCAGGCTCAGGGTAGACGAGAAGCAGGGGGATAGCGTCCAGTGCACTGTTCTCGCGGGCGGCACCCTAGGCTCGGACAAGGGGGTCAACGCGCCCGGGGTCACTCTCAAGGTCCAGTTTCCGACTCCCGCGGATGTCGCCCACCTCAGGTTCGGGCTCAAGCAAGGGGTCGACTTCGTCGCTGCCTCTTTCGTTAGGACTCCCGCCGACCTGCGAGCTCTCAGGAAGCTCATCCCGAACGACGGGCCGCTCCTCATCGCGAAGATCGAGAAGAGAGAAGCGGTCCGGAACTTCGACCTGATACTCGCCGAGGCGGACGGGATAATGGTGGCACGCGGTGACCTGGGAATCGAGGTGCCCATACAGACAGTCCCTGCAATTCAGAAGGAAATCGTCAGGAAGTGTAACATAGCGGGCAAGCCCGTCATAGTCGCCACTCAGATGTTGATCAGCATGGTGAACTCCCCGGTTCCTACTCGGGCGGAGGTGACCGACGTTTCCACCGCAATCTTGGACGGGACCGACGCCGTGATGCTGTCAGACGAGACGACGGTCGGAAAGTATCCGGTGGAGTCAGTGAGGATGCTCGACAAGATCGCCCGGGCCACCGAGAGGTCGCCCGAGTCGCACATCAGGCTCTGGACCGAATCAGCGACCCAGGACACCGGAGAGGCGATCGGCAGAGCGGCCTGCAGGCTTGCCGACTACGTGGGCGCGAAGGCAATCGTCGCTCCTACCCAGTCGGGCTCGACCGCCCGAAGGGTGGCGATGTGCAGGCCGGCCCAGCCGATAGTGGCGATGTGTACCGACCCAAGAATCGCTAGGAGGATGAAGCTCTTCCGCGGTGTCATCCCCGTAGTCTCGCGGAGGGCCAAGACGATGGACCGGCTCTTTGCAAGGGCGGACCTCGCCTCTGTGCGATTGGGCCTTGCGAGAAGAGGGGATCGGATAGTCGTCACGTCTGGAACCCCAGGAATGAAAGGCACTACGAACGTGATCAAGGTCTCGGTAGTCGGCAGCCGAGTCTGAGCGGCCGCATCAGGTGAAGTCGAGCAATGTCGGGCTCTTCGTGCGACTTCTCGGGGGCTTCTGGTCGGTCCGACCAACTAGCTCTTTCATCCGGCTTTCCTTGACGAGCGTGCTGTAGTAGTATGCTTCGTCCACGGTCCCCTCCGCGAGAAGAATGACGACCCTCCCTTCCGTGGTCCTACCGGTCCTCCCTCTTCGCTGTATGTACCTGATCTCAGACGGAACCGCTTCGTAGAAGACCACGAGGTCGACGTCGGGTACGTGAAGGCCCTCTTCGCCTATGCTGCTGCTCACCAGGATCTTGAACTTGCCTTCCCGGAACTTGCCTAGAACATCTGTCTGCGTCTGCTGGTCCATTCCCTCGCTTCCCACCCTGTCTGACTGCCCTACGAACCTCTGGGCGACGAGCCCTTCCCTTGACAAAGCATCCACTACATCCTCTATGGTGTCCCTGTACTGCGTGAAAACGATGATTCTGGAATCTTCTTTCTTCGTTAGCTGTTCCTTGACAACTTTCAGCAAGATGCCCACCTTCGGGTGCTCTACCGACTTCAGCGCCTCAGCCTCTTCCTCTATCTTGAGCCATCTCGGGTCCTTGATCAGCGAGGTGATGGCCTTTCCCTTGTCCTCCTTCTCCCTCAGCTTCCTTACGTACCTCTCAAGGGACGGAGCACCCTGCGTTTCGATCATCTCCAGGGCGTGAAGGATGACCACAGCCTGGGCCTGGTTGATGATCGCTCCGAAGACGTACCCTCTCTGGCCATTCTGCGCCTGAGCCGTCCGGAGCCTAGCCGAAATTGTCGACCTCGCTTCCAGGAGCGCCTTCTTCGAGACCCTGTTGTCTCTAAGGAATCCGCCGGCGAGCAGCTTCTTCACCTTCTCGTTGTAGAGCTCCCTCAGCCTCAGCGTGACATCGTAGTACTTGTCTGACGCCCTAACCTTCACGGCTTCTATGCTGGTCCGTTCCACGTACTCAAGGACGTCCTCGCTCTGCTCGGTCCTCGCTTCGATCTTCTCGATGAACAGACTCTTCCTGATCTCGTCTACCCGCTCCTTCGAGGAGCCGGGCGAAGCCGTCAGCCCTAGAATGAGGGGGTGGTCCGAGTATTCCCGGTATGCCTCTGCCAGCTTCGTATAGGTGTAGTCCTTTACGCTTCGATGGGCTTCGTCGAAGACCGCCAGCGCGACCTCCCTCAGCGAGACCCTCCCGTGCTTGACATCGTTGTACACAGTCTGTGGTGTCGCGAAGATTAGTTGGGCCTTTAGCCAGAGCAACTCCCGAGAACCCGGCTCCACCGTCCCAGTCAACACAGTGAAGGACTCTTCCGGCAGGTGAAGATACTTCCTGAAGGTCTGGAAGTGTTGGATTACAAGGGGTCGCGTTGGCGCAAGTACCATTATCTTCGAGGAGGGGCGTTTCTGGAGCACTTCCGCGGCGACCATGATGGCTATCAGTGTCTTACCAAGCCCGGTCGGGAGCACGACCAGGGTGTTGGTGTCAGCGGCCGATCTGGCTATCTTTTTCTGGTATTCGCGGGCCCGGAAGTTATCTGCTAGCAAAGAATCCTTTCTGTCTCAGTCGATACATGGTTCGACTAAAAGCCTTCCTAGAGCGAGGAAGTCGAAACCGGGTTCTAGCGCCACTCGGCTTAAGAACGAGAACAAATAGGGCTCAAGCTCAGGTACATCACACTTGCGTGCCAGGATGAAGAGGAGACAGATGGTCAGGAGACTCGAGATCATCGCCATCGTGGCCGTGGTTGCAGTCTCCCTTGGAGTCGGTTTCTATTTTGCGCTCAGCGCTGGAGGTCCCAGCCATTCTCTCGACGGTAAGCCCGTCCCCTCACAAGTTGCTGCTGCTCTGTATCAGGTCTCGAAGGCGCCGTATGGTGCTTCCGGTTCGGCC
>JBEKAG010000032.1:0-9795 GCA_050015955.1 Nitrososphaerales archaeon | reverse complement strand
ACATTATCCGTATCGCAGACGGCTATGACTGGGACGCCCAGGCTCCCTGCTTCCACTATGGCTTGGGTGTCGGACATCGGGTCGGCGACAACAACCAGTTCAGCGTCGAGATGGCCGGGATACAGCGTGTTGGTGAACGTTCCCGGCATGAACCTCCCGATTAGAGGCATGGCTCCGGTCAGCTCGCAGAACTTCTCGACCGCCATGGCGCCATGTTCTCTACTGGTGTAGACGACAACGTTCTGGGTGCCTGTCGAGGCGATAAACTTCCCAGCCACGTCAATCCTCTGGAGCGTCTTGGAGTAGTCAATCATGTGGAGGCCGTCGGGCCTGGGCCTGGTCGTGAATGGTTCCATCGTCTTCGTCCTCACCGGCGTCCCGATGCGGATGCCTGTGGCAAGAAGGGCCTTTTCACTCAGCTGATGCGCGACCATCTTGTCGGCTGAGCCCGCTTCGTCGTCTTCGATTATGGACAATGTCAGGCCTTCCTCGCAACTACTGCAGGTCTGCCTTCCTGCTGTAGAACGGAAGGACCTGGTCGATGAAGTCGACCGATGAAATCAACATGCTTCTGCAGCAGTATCTCTTCAGACCGAGGTCGTCCAGCACCTTCGCTGGCTCCTCCCCTTCTCTGACCCTCGACTGAAAAGAGGCGAATTTGTCCCCAATCAGATTCCCGCATGTGAAGCAACGGATTGGTATCATCATGTCTTGTTACCTGTATGACTTCTGCCTCTTCCGCCTTGCTCCAGGACCTCCAAACTTCTTCGGTTCCGCCTGTCTTGGGTCGCCCGAAAGCAGGTATTTATTGTATGCATTCATTCTTTCTCTGATTTCGTTCCCTCTCACTTGGTCGACGAAAGCGCGGGCTATCGCCATCGCTGCGGCATCCGCCTGCCCCATGAACCCGCCGCCTGAGACACTGACGTCAACATCGTACTTGTCCCTTATCCCCATGGCGACCGAGACCGGACCGAGCAGATGAAGCCTCGCCGGCTCCGGCTCCCAAAGCTCGACCGGAATGCCGTTGATCCTGATCCTTCCTGCGCCCGGCTGGATCGCGGCCGTCGCCCTCGCCGTCTTCCGCGCGCCCGAGTACAGTTTAGGGGCCTTCTTAGCCGGCGATTTCGAGGTCGGATTGACCACTGCTACTCATTCCACCCGAGCGCCTTCGAGAGCTCTTTCATAGTGACATAGACCGGCACCGGCCGGGAAGCCGTCGTGTCCTTGAACCGGGTCAGCTTTGTCACGTCAACACCACTCGGAAGGCCTACGTAAACCCTCAACCTCTTCATAGCTAGGGCCCCTTTCGCCTTCTTCCTAGGGACCATCCCCCTGATCATCCTTCTCAGGATTCTGTCAGGTCTGCGGGGGTGAATCGGGCCGTAGATGGGGTTGACATGGCTTGCGATCTCGAGCCTCTCCTGCCACTGCTTCACTACTGAGGACCTGGAGCCTGATATCAGAGACCTCTCCGCATTGACCACCACAACCCTCCTCCCTGAGATCAAGAGCTTGGCGACCTTCGACGAGAGCCTTCCGGCAATCTGGTCGGTCGCATCCGCATAGACCGTGCCTTCACTGGACAAGCCTGACACCACTCCCTTTCGGGTACTTCTTGAGGAACTGGTCTACGGAGAGGGCTGACCCTCCAGCTGCCTTCAGCTTGGACCGAGCACTTGCTGAGAATGAGAACGCGCCGACCACAAACTTCTTGTCGACTAGACCCGAGCCTAAGACCTTTCCCGGGACGAAGAATGCCTGTCCTTCCTCGGCCATCCTTGATACTTTGCCGAGATTGACCTCAACTTTTGTGCCTTCGGGCCTAGAGAGGAGCTTTGCGGCGACGGTCCAGATTGGCGCCTTGTGCTCCTTGCCCGCCCTTTCCAGCATTACCAACATCTGTCTGTGGAGGGGATTGGACGAAGTCACGCGGCAGCCCCTCCCGCGGAAACCTGAATCTCCTTGAGCTTCTTTTCGAGCAACTCTATTGCTTTCGTGACTATCCGTCTTGCAGGCAGGCCGCCCGCCGACTCGACCATGAGGTTGTATACATTCTCGCCCTTCCCTTCAACGAGCACTGCGACCGTGCACGGCTGCCACTTCGCATGCTCCTTACCCTTCCCGAGCCGCGCGTATGCCTCGAGCTTTACTGACTGACCCAAAGCGAGTTTCACGAGGGGAATTGACTCGCTGACCGGCCTGACGTCCCTGTCCTCTGAGACCAGGTCGCCAGAATAGACGGTGGAGACCTTATCCTTGCCCTTCGCGTCGAGGACGAAGAGGACTCTGCACTTGTGGCAACCCAGAGGGTTCCCGCAGTCGCATTCTTCAGGCAGGTTATACCTATCCAGATCTGTCTTTATCGGTATCATACCTAGCCTGTGCGCGAGGATTTCGTCGTAGAGCACCGACGAGTTCTCCAATATGACCACGTCGTCGATTGCCATTGAGGGCACTTCGGCGATGCAGAAGCGCCTCACCGCATTGGCATAGGACCGGTCGATTCCCTCAAGCTGAAGCGTGACCGAGTTCGCAGCTTCCTGTAGGACCTTGACCTTAACCAACGACCGCGCCTACTAGATTGCGATTCATATTCATGGAACGCCGTGTTTCGCGGGTCGGGAATGAGATGTAGTTAAAAGGTTTTGGCGGGGCCTCGGGCCCGAGAGGTGGTTGTGAGGCTCGGTCCCGGTTTTTCGAAATGAGAACCTTCAAGACTTATAACATCAGAGTGACTGGCAGGTCTGGAATATGTCGGCACCCGGAGAATTTAGGCACCTGGTGAGGATTGCCGGGAGGGATCTAGATGGAAGCAAGAAGCTCATTGCTGCGATCTCCGACCTGCGGGGGGTCGGCTACAACTTCGCGAGCGTTGTGACCTCCAGGATAGGTCTCGACACGAGAGCAAGGCTCGGGACACTCAGCGAAGACCAAGTCCGCGAGGTAGAGAAGGCTATCCTGAGCGCAACGAAGTCGACACTTCCTGCGTGGTACTACAACAGGAGGAACGACCCCGAAACAGGGGAAACGAAACAGCTGCTAGGCTCAGACCTAGATTTCGTGATCAAGAGTGATGTCGATGACGAGAAGAACATGCAGAGCTGGAAGGGTGTGAGACACAGCCTCGGACTGAAGGTCAGGGGCCAGCGCACGAGGACAACAGGGAGGAAGGGAAGGACCGTGGGCGTGAGGAAGGCTGCTCTCATCGCCGCGGCAAAGGAAGCTGGGGAAAAGAAGGAAGAGAAGTAGTACATGGGAGACCCGAGAAAGGCTAGGAAGCAATACAGTCGTCCACGCAGCCCCTGGAGGGCTGACCAGTTGGCGCAGGAGCTGTACCTACTCGGCACATTCGGGTTGAGGAACAAGAGAGAACTCTGGAAATCACAGACTCATCTAAGCTCGATAAGGAAACAGGCTAGGACTCTCCTCGCAGCTACGGAACAAGTTAGATTGAGAGAGGAGAAGAAGTTGCTGGACAGTCTGAGGCGCGGCGGGCTTGTAACAGAGACTGCAACTCTCGACGACATCCTGAGCCTTACGGTCGAGGACCTACTGTCGAGGAGGCTTCAGACGATGATCTTCAAGAAGGGGATGGCACTATCCCCACTTCACGCGAGGCAGCTGATCGTGCACGGCCATGTTGCAATCGGGGGAAGGGTAATCACAATCCCAGGGTATGAAGTTGGACATGACGAGGAGGGTACCATCGCACTTAGAGGGATTAAGGAAGGAGCGACCCCTCCCCCGGAGGCGGTGGCGGGGGGTGCTCCTACTGCGCTGGAAGGCGTTGAAGTCAAGGTAGACACGGTGGCCGAACCTCCTGTGCCAAGAGAGTGAACGTGATTGGCGTCTGAGGAAGAGATCGCGAGAGACCGCTGGGGTGTCGTGCACATCTACTCGAGCTACAACAACACAATCGTCCACATCACTGACCTAACCGGAGCTGAAACAATATCCTTTTCGTCAGGAGGCAGACACGTGAAGGCCGATAGGTTCGAATCCTCGCCCTATGCCGCGATGCGAAGTGCTTCGGCTGCCTCCGACGTGGCTAAGGGTAAGGGCATCAACGCGGTTCACATCAAAGTCCGGGCTGTCGGGGGAACGGGCTCGAGGACACCAGGGCCGGGAGCACAGGCTGCCATCAGGGCCATAGCAAGGGCGGGGTTCAGGATAGGAAGGATTGAGGACGTGACACCAATTCCGCACGACACAACTAGGAAGAAAGGCGGACGCAGGGGAAGAAGGGCGTAGGCCTCACAAACGTTTCAGAAGTTCGACAGAGTCGACCTTTCCATCGCCGTCCCTATCGGTGCCTCTGAGGAGGCAGGTGTATCGGCCTGAATTGTATCTCTGGAAGAGTAGGTCTGCGAAGTTGCATATCCCGATGATTGCCGCCTTCGTACCGGCGACAGTCAGTCCGGCTGCGAGGACGCATGTCTTGCTAGCATTCCAGGGATTCTCGATCTTGGTGACGATGCAGTCAAGCTCAGAGTTGTAGGACCTGCCCTCGTCGTCGACTATTGAGCCCCAGAAGCCCCCCTGTCTGAACCTGAAAAGGAGGTGCTGATTGAGCTCTTCAGAGATGATGTTGGTCCTCGGGCCCCCGACGACTATCAGATTCGAGCCTCTCAGGTTTTCTGCCTTCACGTCGACGTCTAGCTTGACCGGAAAGCGCCCAGGGAGAGCAACGAACTGTCCGAGTGCAAAGCCCAGCTGAACGGCGTAGTGCCCGTCGCGGGCCTGGGTACCAGTTGCCCCGTGAGGTAGAGGTGAACCAACAACTATCCACCCGTCGAGTTCGCCGTCGCGGAGGAACTCCTTGAAGAAGCGCCCCAGTGACCTCGACCTAGCTGAGGCTTGCAGGGTTCGTAGCGGCTCGCCGCGGACCTGGAACTCGACGGCATACCCATCCGAGGACAGCGCGAATAGGTTCGCTTCGCCTCCACGTATCGATTCGCTGCTAATCCGGGTGATTAGACCCGCCTTCTCAAGGCGACCGACATGATAGTACACGGTCTGGTGGTAAGTCTTCAGCGTACGGGCGATTTCAGCAGGATAACGGGGACCAGTCGCGAGCAGGGCAAGGATTCTCTGACCTACTTTGCCGGATGCCGGTCTAAACGCCTCAGGCTTCTCCGACACGAGTACGCGTTTCGCCATGCGTTCCTTCGACTTCGGGTCGAAAAGCAGGCCTTCGCGCATGGCCCGCTTGGGCACCCAACCACTAGAAAACGGTTTTGCATGGTGGACAACTTGGCGAGGCATCTGACGAAGCAAGCATGCAGGACCTATCATGCATGGTAGAAAAGAACGCTTTACGGAGCTTATTACGCTGCGCCCCAAGACACCAACCATGTGTGGGATAGTCGGTTGCGTCGCAGAGGAGCCGGTCTCCGGCATCCTGTTGGACGGCCTCCGGAGGGTTGAGTACCGTGGGTACGACTCAGCTGGAATGGTGACAGTGAACAACGGAAGGCTCAGCGTCCGCAAGGGCGCGGGACGAATCAGCGAAATCGAGGGCAGGAAGAGACTCTCCGGACTGAAGGGCAGCACTGGGATGGCCCACACACGGTGGGCGACCCACGGGGGAGTCACGGACCGCAACGCGCATCCCCATACTGCGTGCAAAGGGACGGTTGCCGTTGTTCACAACGGAATAATCGAAAACTATGTTTCGCTGAAGAAGGGCCTGACATCAAGAGGTCACAGGTTCAAGAGCGAGACAGACACTGAGGTAATCGCGCACCTCATCGAGGAGGAGTACGCAAAGACCAATGACCCGCTTAAGGCGACGATTGGAACGACGAAGAAACTCACGGGGCAGTACGCCATCGCCGTGCTCTTCCAGGACAGGCCCGAGGTTATGATTGGCGCCCGGAAGGACGCCCCGCTCATAGTCGGGGTGGGTGACGGGAAAATGTTCATCGCCAGCGATGTGCTGGCCTTCATCGAGCACACAGATAGGACTGTCTTCCTGGACAACTATGAGACGGTCGAGATCACGAAGGGCGGACTGAGAATCGTCGGGAAAAACGGAAGAGAGGTGAAACGCAGGTCTACCCAGGTGGCCTGGGAGCTATCTGACCTTTCCAAGACTGACTATGCCCACTACACGCTCAAGGAGATCAACGAACAGCCACAGACCGTGGTCGGAGCGACTTTGCAGGAGCCGGAGAGGGTCGCCGAATTCGCCCGTTTGCTGAAGAGGGCGAAGTCGCTCTTCATCACGGGCTCTGGGACCAGTTACCATGCGGGGTTACTCATGAAATCCAGGTTGAACCAGGAGGCGGGTATCAGATGCGACGCAGTTGTTTCGGGTGAGCTGAAGGAGCATGAAGGTTTTCTGGGTAAGGGGTCGGTCGTTGTCGCGTTCTCTCAGAGCGGAGAGACCGCGGACGTGCTCGAAGCCGTCAAGAAGGCCAGACGTCGAGGGGCGAAGATACTCTCAATCGTCAACGCAGCCGGGTCGACGCTGGCGAGGGAGAGTGACCTCGTGCTGCTGCTCAACTGCGGACCCGAGGTCGGAGTCGCTGCGACGAAGAGCTTCACAGCACAAGTAGTGGTAGCCAACATGGTTGTAGATGCCGTCCTCGGCAAGAGGAGAACAGAGGGGGTAGAGGAACTCTCTGAGGCCATATCCAAGGCCTTAAGGACCGAAGAGCAGATCAAGGAAATCGTGCAGAGGTACAGCAATAAGTCCGACATCTACTTCGTGGCGAGGGGATACCAGAGCCCGGTCGCACTCGAGGGCGCACTCAAGCTGAAGGAACTCTCTTACATACACGCAGAGGGGATGCCTGCGAGCGAGCTAAAACACGGGACGCTCGCTCTGATCGAAAAAGGGACTCCCGTGATTGTCATAAACCCTTCAGGGGACACTCACGCCGACTCCCTTTCAAACTCCGAGGAGCTGAAGGCGAGAGGGGCGGATCTGATAGGGGTCTCGGACATCGAAGACGAGGCCTACAAGTACTTCATCCAAGTGCCCAAGGTTCAGGCGAAGTTCATGCCCATCGTCGAAGTAGTTCCGCTCCAGCTCTTGGCATACCACTTCGCGTTGGCGCGGAAGAACGACCCGGACTATCCACGCAACTTGGCGAAGTCAGTAACGGTCAAGTAGGTAAAGCAATTAAACGGTTTCTGCGACAGCACTGCGTGGAATCAAAGAAGGACACGCTCTCGAAACCGATAGCCACAATCAATGTAGGCAAGAAGAGTATCTCCGATTTGTTGGAAGAAATGGCCCAGACTGGTTTCCAAGGGAAGAAGCTCGGGGAAACCGCGAGCATTTGGGCCGAGATGGCACGGCAGAAGGACCTGACAGTCTTCATGGGTCTGGCGGGGTCGCTCAGCACGACCGGACAGTGGAAGATAATCAGGTGGCTGATAGAGAAGAGATATGTTGACGTCCTCGTGAGCACCGGAGCCAACATCTCTGAGGACATACTCGAAGCACTTGGCTACCACTACTATCAAGGGACATGGCTCGCCGACGACGAGAAACTCCTGAAGCTCAAGATCGATAGATTCTATGACGTGTATGCCGATGAGATTCAGTACAGGAAGCTCGAGAACATCATCTACAAGTTCGCGAACACACTCGATGAAGGGACGACCTATTCGACGAGGGAGTTCCTCCATCAGTTTGGAGAGTACCTCTCAAAGAAAGGAATCGACAGCATAGTAGCCGCAGCATACGAGGCAAAGGTTCCGGTCTACTCGCCGGGCCTCATCGACAGTGGATACGGAGTCGCCCTCAGCCTTCTCAGAAGACAGAAAGGAAAACTAATCAGGCTGGACCAGACCAAGGACATGGAGGAGCTGGCGCAGATAGCCGAGAGGGCTGAGCGGACAGGCGTTGTCTATCTTGGCGGAGGTGTGCCCAAAGACACAATCCAACTGTCCACGATAATCAAGTCACTCGCGAAGGGAGGAGAAGAGGAAACCCCCCACGAATATGCCATTCAGATCACGGCTGACAGCCCTCAGTGGGGAGGCCTGTCAGGTTGCACTCTGGAGGAAGCAATCAGTTGGGGTAAGATCTCCTCAGCAGCTAAGAAGGCAACGCTTTACGCCGATGTAACCCTCGCCTTACCCATAGTCGTGCACGCCCTCAACGAGAGAGTGGAAAAGAGGAGCCACCCGCCAGACCTCGGTTGGGTCTTCAAGCTCTAGACCGCATCAGCGCTGCGACCACCCTCGGGCATTCCAGGGCCATCTGGGGTGCAGCACCGAGGTAGGATTCTGCCCGTCCCAAAGAAGAGGTAAACTCTCCTTTCTCAAACATCGACTTCACCTTCTCATACCCCCGTTCATCTCCCTTTAGCCTCATCAGGACCTGCTCAGCCTCGGCGTAGACCTCTGGATGGTTCGCAAGATCTTGGCGCATCGTCGCTCTTTCGACATTCATGGAATCGAGCGAACCAAGCAGCCTCGAACAGGCTACGAGAGAATGGCCGAGTGCCTGCCCTGTCATTCGTCGGATCACGGAATCTGAAAGGTCACGCTGCATCCTAGTCACTTGGAGCCTGTACGCGAGGAGAGGCAATAGAGAATTGGAGATCTCAGCCTGCCCTTCTGCGTTCTCGACGTCGACAGGGTTGACCTTCTGGGGCATGGTCGACGAGCTGATCTTGCCAGGACGAGCGAAGTGGACGTAGTCGAGGGTCTGGTAAAGCCAAAGGTCACGCGAGAGCGAGACCATCAACTGGTTGATGTTCATGACATAATGGAGTATGTCAGAGAGCCTCTCGCCGGGGACTACCTGAGTAGAATAGGGGGCAGCCTCAACCCCCATCTCGGAGACGAAGCGGCCAAGGACCTTCCTCCAGTCCCTTCGCCCCAACATCGAGAAGGATGCGTAGGTCCCGACTGCTCCTGAGAACTTCGCCATCGGCTTCATCGACCTCAGAAGAGAAACACGGTCTGCAATTCTTACGGCAAAGACTGCCATCTCTTTGCCGAAGGTCGTGGGTATTGCCGGCCGGCCGTGCGTGCGAGCCAGCATCACAGTCCTAGCTTCTTGCCTAGCTATCGCAGCCAGCTTTGTCGCCAGGCTCGAGTACTTTGGTACCATGACATCTTCCAGTGCAGATCGGAGCAGGAGAGCGAAGGCCAGACTGTTTGTGTCTTCGCTGGTGAGCCCGAGATGAACGTACGGCCCTAGCTCGCCAGCGCCGACTCGTTTGAGGGAGTCTCTGAGAAAGACCTCAACGGCCTTCACGTCGTGGCCTAGATCTTTTTCCAGGGCCTTCACCTTGTCCATCGAAAGCGAAAGCTTGGGGACTTTTCGGCTTGGTGCGACGCCCAGCTTCACGAGTAATGAAAGGTAGGCGAGTTCAATGCGGACGCGCTTCTTGGCGAGTGCCCGCTCCGTCATGTACTTGGCTAGAGGTTCGGCCTCTTCCCTGTATCGACCGTCTATGGGAGAAATGGAATCATAGTTCAATTATCCTCGACCTCTCTTCGCCGTGCGAGACGAGACTCACGCGGACTCCCAGTGCTGCTTCTAGATAATCGACGAGTTTCTTCGCCCGAGCCGGCAGCTCCTTATCGTATCTGACGCCGTGCATGGAAAAGGGAGATTCGTATACTGGTTCGACTTCGTGCAAGTGCCCAAGCGAACGTTGGAAATCACCAGTCTCAGAGCCCAAGTGGCGGTATGCGACGCATGCCCGGAACTCCTTCACCTCTGAGAGGACATCGAGCTTGGAAATTGCGATGTTCTTTACACCGTTTAGCATGATCGCGTATCTCAGAGCGACGAGGTCGAGCCAGCCAACCCTTCTGGGC
>JBEKAG010000031.1:0-10002 GCA_050015955.1 Nitrososphaerales archaeon | reverse complement strand
GCTGTCACCCCGTCCTTGAATCTGGTTCGGTCGGCCTCCGTCCAGTCCTCGTGAGCGACTAGAGTTGGGCGCATGAAGGCCCACTCACCATCGGGCTTCGCAAGAAGTTCCTCGGTTTCGTCGACCGCTTTCTCCACCTCGATTCTGACCGCAATCTTACCTTCCCGCGCCCCTCGCCTGAGGTTCGCCACGTAGTCGTCCAAGTACCGACCGACAGAGCGCCAGCGCTCTACGATGGCCCTGCCCTCCTCAACCGTGCGAACCGGCTGGAACGACTCGATGTTCAGGAACTGAACCTGAGGTCCGTCAAGCGGATCGACCGTCCAGTCATCAAGGCCGCAGGAAAGATAATCGAGCTGGGCCCGCACATCGACCAAGAGGGTCGTCAGAGTCAGCCTGTCCGCATCGGAAAGGGGTTCCCCCCGGATGCTCCTGCAACGCTGCAATATCGACTCATACTGTCTCTGGATGCGAAGGCGTCCCTGTGGGGTGATGTCGCGAAGTGTGTTATCGAACCGCCGGTCCCCAATCACCGTGGCGAAGAGGGGCTCATCTGCAAGCCGCACCTCCCAGTACTCTCTGGCAAGAGACGACAGAGTCGCGTCCGGTTTCGGTGGCAAACTCATTTGTCCTGGCCCCACATTGGCTGTTCGCCCGGTCTTAGGATTATTATGCATTGGTATCTCGCGAGCCTCCACCTGTAGAGGCCGTCCTCGCTACGATTGATGGGCGCGCGCGTCCCGGTGTGAACATGACAAGCACGAGCGCGTAGAACGGCCTGACGTGCAAAACAGCTCACGTTGTCTGAAGATGCTCGTTCGTTCCTTCTTTTGTTCCTTCATTCCTTCATTCTTCCGTTCATTCCTTCATTCCTTCGTTCATTCGTTCGTTCAAGGAACCCCCCGGCCCCTAGCTAGGGGGCAGCCTGGGCACGTGGCTAGGCCCTGAGCTCTCTACTCATCTCTGAGCGCGCGCCAGCAGAGGTCCGAGCGAGAAGCCAGAGTCAAAGTCCACGCTCTGGAAGAGAGAGGGGCGAAGGCTAGAATCGAGGCAAGGGCGGCCATCAAGGCACACGTAACGAAAATCCGAAAGAAACTGAAAAAGTCAACCTAGAGCCCAACGCAGCCGCAGTGAAGCGCGAGTAGGACCTTGTTCGCCTCGGATGAAAGCCTTAAACGGATTTATCGAGTAGAAGGGCTTGCCTTGAAAGGCCCAATCACCAAGACGTACAAGGTTTCCCAAACGTTCAACGCGCCAAGAGACTTCGTCTTCAACTGGTGCACGGATTACAGGGAGGACGACTACAAGATGACCGGCTCAACAGCGAGAAGGCGATTCCTGGAGCGGACAAAGGACAGGATAATCTGGATCGTGAAGTACAAGGCTGGCAAGCGGTCGCTGGAGGGTGTCAGGGCCGTCTGGCTCAAGCCTCCGAATTCGTGGCACTTCGACACCTGCGGAGACGGAAGGGAGGTAGGTGATTACGACTTGCATGATCTCAAGGACGGAAAGACTAGGCTCGACATGGTGTTCAGGGTGACCTACGACGACCCGAACGAAGTCGAGAGCCGGGCGAAGTGGACGAAGGTAGCCAAGCGGAACTGGTCTACCTTCTCCAAGTTCCTCGAGAAAGACTACAAGAAATACAGCGGCGTCCGGAACAGCGAATAGATGGTTGCTCCCAGAGCCGAACCTCTCGAAGCGCGCGTGCCTGTCTGTGCCTGTGCCCGCGTGTGTGTGTGCGCGCGCGCGCAGTTCTACAGCAAGATGGTAGAGAAGTACAGGGCTTCTGATGTCGTGACTCACGAGATATTCGAGGATCTTCTGAAGGACGAGGTCGACGGCGAAGAGCAGTGGGAGAAGTTCCTCGCAGGGCTCTAGCGCGCCAGTGTAGAACGTGCGGTCGTCGGGACGTCCACCCAGTACACCGAGCGGAAAGACAAGCCTTATGCTAACGATTAGTTACGCCAAGATACGACTGTCATGAATCTAGCAGCACTCGACAAGAGTGACAGGACTCTTGTTGAGAAGACAAGAGTTCTGCTTGAGAATCACATGTCTGAAGTCTCTGGTGTGTCAGCAGGGCTTCGCACTACCTCGGGCAAAGAGTTCTTCGGCCTCTGCATCGATGCGAAAACAGCCACGGTCGGAATCTGTGCAGAGTACTCCGCCATTGGAGCTATGATTACGAGCGGGGAACGAAGAATCAAGACGCTCGTCGCAATCACCTGCAAGGGCAAGGGTGGATATTGGATCTTGCCGCCCTGCGGGAAGTGTCGAGACTTTGCTAGGGCTTTTGGGAATCCCTTCGTAATCCTCCAAGTGGGAAAGGACATGGGCGAATCAAAGAAGGTCAGACTCTCGGAATTGGTCCCTTTTCCATGGAACGAAACTCATGGATCTTGATTGCCTGACGGATGGGAGCAATCGTTAGTTCATCCAAGAATGCAGTGCTGAGGGTGGGGCTTCGACTGGGCGGAAAGTGTGCGCATACACCATTCTTCGTCCGCCAAGTTATCCTCTATCTTCATAATCCCAGAGACTCGTTTGCTTTTCTTAGAGTTTCGGACATTCAATGGTCGAACCAATTCCTAACCTTGCTTTTCCTTGCGTCTGCGACGCCAGCCCCGTACCGCTAGCCTGGCCAGAGATTCACAATAGGAGCTACTTCTTTCGAGCGACTGCCAAGAGGCTTAATTCGACCAGTCAAGTCGCTGCATCTGTAGTACCTGCCAGGGCCCCGGTCAATTCGAAGTCCAGAAATGGTTCGTCAGTCAGACGGGTCAGGGGAAACAAGCTACCAACTCTAGGTCTACCCTATGTTCCCTGCCGGTTCCCCCTAGGGGACCGTGCCCAGTATAGGGGTGGGGGGTCAGAAAACGACAAAAACCATTTGACCGATTTGACCAAGATGACCGTCTTGACCGAACTGACCGCGTTCTTGACCATTATTTGACCGATTATCTGACCTATCTGACCAGTTTGACCGCAACTGCAGACGGCGCGCGCGCGCGGTCTCTGCTCAGTAGGGAAGGCCTAACTTCTTGAAGATTTCAAGGAAGCGTGGGTCATCCCTCACCTTGTCGAAGAGAGGAGAAGACCGAAGCTCTACCACCGTAATCACCTTCGCAGATATGGCCTTATCGATCCAATTGAAGAACTCATCCTTGTCGCCAAGGATCGCGTAGCAACCGGCGATATCTGTCTCCAGGATTGATGACTTACCAACCTTCTGGATGAGTTCTTCAATCATCGGCAATGCTTTCTCTCCTTCTCCGAACCATCCGTATAGGATGGTACGTGCCCACTTGTATCTGTCCTCGTCTCGGTCGAGTCTGCGAAAGGCTTCCAGGTCGGCGTAAGCCCTCTCCTTCATGCCCTTCAACATAAAACCGTAAGAACGATACAAGTAGCCGCTGGTGAAGGTAGGCTCGTTCTCAACCAGCTTGTCGAGCACTGCAATTGCTTCGTCCAGCCTTCCGTCATAGGCGTACGCGCCTCCCACATTAAGTGTGATCACTGGAGACAGTGGGTCTAATTCATGGGCCTTCTCAATCTCTTCCGTCCCTTCCCTTGCCCTTCCCATGTCTTGCAGACATAGGGAGTACCAGTGATGAGCTGAGGCGTAGCTGGGGTTCAACTCGATCGCCCTTCGGAGCTCCCGTTGAGCCTCTTCATACCTCAAATCGCCATATAGGTTGACCCCTAACGATGCATGAGCCTCGGCGAGCGCGTCATCCAGTTCCAAAGCCCTCATCGCCGCCTCCTTCGACTTTGCCAGCCCGTCAGCCCTATCCATGAAATCGTAGTTTGCTGCGATATAGTAGGCGTCGGCCAGTCCTGCATATGCCCTCGCGTAGTCGGGGTCCATCCTGATCGCCGCCTGGAACAGCTTCAGCGATTCCAAGACCCCCTCCTTGTCCCTCTTGTTCCAGTAGAATCGTCCTTTCAAGTAGAGCGTGTAAGCCTCGATGCTCTCAGCATGCTTCCCAGCCGGTCCCTGAACCGAACCGAGCCTCACCCTCAGCGCCTCCGCGATCTTACTCGCTATGTCGCTCTGAATCGCGAAGATATCATCCAGCTCCCTGTCGTACTTGTCTGACCAGACGTGCGATTCGGTGGGCACGTCTATCAGTTGGGCGGTCACTCGTACCCTGTTCCCGGCCTTGCGCACGCTACCTTCTAGGATTGTCCCAACCCTAAGTTCGTCGCCGATGGTAGAGAGCTTCGTCCCCCCTCCTTTGTAATTCATCACCGATGTTCTTGCGAGGACCTGCAGACCTTGGAGTTGTGACATCGCAGTGATTAGTTCTTCGGTCATCCCGTCAGCGAGATACTCATCATTAGGGTCCGGGCTGATGTTGGCGAAGGGCAGGACGGCCAGGCGATGCTTGTCGTATTCTGACTCGGGCCTCATGCCTGCATCCCAAGGCAGGTCCAACTTGTAGACGTCAATCTGGAATGCGACATTCTTGAGCTCCCTTGGCTGGAGCTTGACCAACTCGTACGGAACTTTGTTCCTGACCTGGTCGTAGACCTGCTCGGAGATGCATATGCCTCCTGCCGAGGCGAGGGGCTCGATCCGCGAGGCTATGTTCACGGCATCGCCGTACACGTCACCGTCCCTGTGGATGACGTCTCCTACGTGTACCCCGACCCTCACGAGGACTCCATTGGCAGCAGTCTCGTTGGACTCATGGAGAGTCTTCTGCATCTCGACGGCGCACTCGGTGGCCTCCAGGGCGCTGTCAAACTCGACGAGGAATGCGTCGCCAATCGTCTTCACCTCGCGCCCCAAATGCTTCGAAAAAACGGGACGGACGAGCTCCCTGTGCCTTTCAAGAAGCTTCATCGCCAGTGATTCGTCCCTCTGAGTCAGGGCCGTGTATCCAACGATATCCGTGAACATTATCGCCGCGAGTCTCCGCTCGCTTTGGGACAAGACTTCTTTCAGTCAAGCATGGAGTCGCATGATAAAGCCGTTGTGGGGTGGCCGAACGGGAGAGAATAATCCAGGGTTTCAAAGTTGAGTGAAGTGGACATAGAGCGCGCAGGCAGTCTCTCATGCTAACTGCTGTTATTTTTCTTAAAAAAATCTGCAGCAGTTAATCCCCCTACCTCCTCCAAGAGAGAGAGGGAAGAGCGTGCGGTCGCCGGGATTTGAACCCGGGTTACAAGCTTGGAGGGCTTGTGTCCTAGACCAGGTTGTCCTCTCAATGAGATCTGGACGACGACCGCACGAGGTCTCGACTCGCCTTGACTCCTTTTAATCGTTGGTTCGTACTGCGGCCTTCTCGACTTCGTAGACGACCCTCGAAGCAACCACGTGAGCCTCCAGCGGCCTTTCATGTATCCGTACAAGCTCGTCCACAAGCGCGAGGGTTTCCTGCGAGAAGTGTCCGTGAGGGAAGCCTCCCACGATCACGCACGGATTCTTAGCCGCCACAATCTCCTTTGCCAGGTCCTCGGGCCTAGTCAGGCGACCCTGCACCGACAGGCCGAAGACCTTGTCGGGAGAGATCGCCTTTCGCAGCAGCTCCCCGACCCCGGCCCCGTACGCCTTCACGAGTCCTTCGTCCGACCTCTCTGAGAGCAGCTTCTCGACCAGCCCCCTGAATCTAAAGTAGCTCTTGGGGATCCGCGTCTTCTTGGCCACCTCGAGAACCATGTCCTGACCCGTGTGGACGAGGACCCTCACAGAGCCGTCTAGGTACAGAGGCGTTCCGGTCACGCTAAGCAGCGTTGCATGGACTAGGTCGGGTCGCCCCCTCTTCTCCGAGTCCCTCAGCCTCGCCATAGCAGAGTGGTGGACGCTCCTGTCGAGGAGGATGCGCGACGCATCGACTCCCCTCCTCCTCGCGTCGTTGGCCACCGCCGGAACTCTCAGGATCTCCTTCGGCACGAGCTCTAGCGCGGACTCTGCCAGGATGAAGTTGAGCCTCACGGGGGAACGGCCCAACGAGTATGGTTAAGACCTTTGGCTGAAGCCTTCCAGGCGTGAAGACACGGAAGGCCGCCCGGGAAGAAGCCGCAGAGCTCGTCAGACAGCTCACGGAATCCTCTGTCAGTCTTGCCAAGAACGACCTCGAGATGGCGAAGGAACAGGCGGCCCTGGCTCGGAGGGTCAGGCTCAGGTTCAACATAAAGCTCGACCCCTCCCTGAGGAGGTATATCTGCCGAGGTTGCAAGAACCTCATCGTGCCTGGCGTCAACGCCCGTGTACGGTTGGGGCACGGCAAACCCGCAATGATTCATATCACATGCTCTGAATGCGGGCGTGTAAATCGGAAAATCCTGAGGAGGCCTTATATACGCTCAGGCAAGGTCGAGAAATCCGATTCGTGAGACGCAATGGTGAATGCCCGCGATGTCCCCTCGGACAAGCTCATCGGCGTCCTGGCCGAACAGGTCAGGAGCCTGCCCGGCATGAAGGAGCCTGAGTGGGCCCACTTCGTGAAGACTGGTTCTCACGCTGAACGGCCTCCTGAGAACCCCGACTGGTGGTACACCAGGGCCGCATCGCTCCTGAGAAAGCTCTACCTCCATGGCCCAGTCGGGCTAAGCGACCTAGAGCGCGCATACGGAGGGTCCAAAGCACTGGGGTACTCTCCCAAGCGCCACAGGGACGCAGCGGGGTCCCCGATTAGGAAGGCCCTAGAGCAACTGGAGCAGGCTGAGCTAGTGGCCAAGACGCCGAAGGGTAGGATACTTACCCCGAAGGGCCGCGCCATGCTAGACAAGGCCAGCAGAGATATCTTCGCCACCATCAGTGAGGCAGACAAATCGCTAGCGAGGTACGGCTAGTGATGTCCGAGCCGCAGCAGGGGCCTGCTGACCGGGAGGTCGCAGCGAAAAGGACGATGAGGGAGGGGGTCCTCAGGATGGCCCTGACCTCAGAAGCACGGCAGAGACTCGCCAACGTCAAGATGGTCAAGCCTGTGCTGGCTTCGTCCATCGAGGATTATGTGGTACAACTCGCTTCTAGTGGGAGACTCAAGAAGGCCCTCGACGACGAGCAGGTGAAGCAGATGCTGCTGACGCTTCAGGGGAAGAAGCGCGAAATCAAGATTAGGAGGGCGTAGCATGGCAAGAGTCAAGGACACTTCAAAGAAGAACCGGCTGCGAAAGGAAGGGAGAAGGGGAAGGTCCGTCCCCACTTGGATCATCGCAAAGACCAACAGACACGTCAGGTCCAACCCGCAGAATAGGAACTGGAGGAAGCGCAAGCTGAAGCTCAAGTGATAGGCGATGTCAGAAGAGAAAGAGAAGGTCGAACAAATTACTAGGACCTATATGGTCCCGCTCGGCGTGACCTACGAAGCCCCACCATACAGGAGGTCCAAGGTCGCGATACGGGTGATCAGGGAGTTCGCCACGCGACACATGAAGGCGACCGAAGTCAGCATAGCTGAGGAGGTCAACAAGCAGATCTGGTCCCGGGGAATCAAGAGCCCGCCGAGGAGGATCAGGCTCGAGATGGAGAGGGACGAGGACGGAATCGTATCCGTGAGACTCCCTCCGAAGTCAGAACAAGTGTAATCAATGGGCCTACATCTGGTCGACATCTACCGGAGCCCTAACATAGGCGTCTTCCTAAAAGCCAACGACAGGTTCATCCTAGTGCCCAAGGGCCTGGCCCGGACGAAGAGTGAGAAGCTCTCCACCAGCCTCGAGGTCTCAGCCGTCCCCACCTCGATAGCCGAGTCCCGACTCCTCGGCCCACTCGTCTCAATGAACAACAGCGGCATCTTGGTCTCTAGACTGACGGAATCCACCGAGCTGACGGAGATCAAGTCAGCGACCGGGATGAACGTCTCGAGGTTTGAGTCTAGGTTCACAGCCGTAGGCAACCTTGTGGCAGCCAACGACAAATTCGCGATTGTTTCGCCGGTCCTCGGCGCGAACGAAGTCTCTCAGGTGAAGGACGTGCTAGGAATCGAGGTGGAGCAGATGCCAATCGGGGAATACATACAGGTCGGGTCGCTCATCGTAGCGACCAACAGGGGAGCGGCAGTCTATCCCGGGCTCAGCGAGCATGATGTGGACAGGATTGGGAGCCTGTTCGGGGTCGAAGCTCATCCGACATCCGTCAACCGGGGCGTCCCATACGTGGCCTCGGGCGTAGTCGCGAACTCAAAGAACGCTGTGGTGGGCAGCCAGACAACCGGACCCGAGCTTGTCTTTATAACAAGGGCGCTGGGCGTTTGAAAAAATAAGGCCATTCTCAATGAGCAAGCAGCCGACCGAGGAAGAGACAATCAACGCGTTGATAGTCGAGATCAAGGTCCTCGAGAGCACGTACAATGAGCTGACCGCCCGCCAGAACTTACTGGAGAGGGCCCTTATGGAGAACCGGGCTGCCCTCGACACCCTCAACGGGCTCGGAGACAAGCCGACAGAAGAGGTCCTCATGCAGATTGGCGGAGGAGCGATGCTCCGTTCCCCGCCCCCGTCCACTGACAAGGTCCTGGTCAGCGTCGGCGCCAACATCGTGATCGAGAAGCCGAAGGCTGAGGCTACTGCAATCCTCGAAGGCAGGAGCAGGGATGCGGAGAAGACGGTAATATCGATTGCAGGCCAGAGGAACGAGCTCGCCCAAAGGCTCAATTCGGACCGGCAGGCCCTCAACTCCCTCGTAGCGCGCCAGAGCGAGGAGTGACCCGGCCTGTTCGACAGGCTGAAGCAAACCTTCTCAGCGATCACGAGCGCAGTGCGCGAAAAGGAACTCACTGAGGCACAGCTTGATGACGTAGTCTTCAACTTCCAGCTTTCGCTCATCGAGAGCGACGTGGCCCAGAGCGTAGCTGAGGCCCTGACCCACGAGGTCCAGAGGAGCCTCACCGGGACCAAGATTGACCGGTCGGCCGACCCCTCAGAGGTCGTCGGAGAACACCTAGCAACGACGCTCGAAGCGGCGTTCGCGAAGGCGGGAAAGGTCGACCTCCTCGAGAATATCAGGGAGAAGAAGAAGGCGGGCGAGCCGTACGTGATCCTCTTCCTTGGGATAAACGGGACGGGGAAGACGACAACCATCTCCAAGGTCGCAACCTACCTAAAGAAGAACGACATCTCGGTAGTCTGGGCGGCGGGCGACACCCACAGGCCCGGGGCCATCGAGCAGCTGACCGAGCACGCAGACAGGCTCTCGATGAAGGTTGTTTCTCAGAGGTACGGGGCCGACCCAGCGGCCGTAGGGAGGGATGGAGTTCTGTACGCAAAGGCGCACCACGTCGACTGCCTACTAATCGATTCGGCCGGCAGGATGCAGACCAACCAGAATCTCATGGAGGAGATGTCCAAGATAGCGAGGGTGGTCAGGCCCGACTTCAAGATGTTCATCGCCGACGCCCTGACTGGGAACGACGCCGTCTCGCAGGCTGAGCTCTTCAACCAGCATGTGGGGTTCGACGGGGTCATCCTCACCAAGGCCGACGCCGACGTGAGAGGAGGGGCCGCGTTGTCTGTCGTCTACTCCACGGGAAAGCCAATCCTCTTCCTAGGGGTCGGCCAGGGCTACGACGACCTGGTTCCCTTCGACACGCAGAAGTTCCTGGGCTCTCTTCTGAACAAGGTCTAGTCCGGTCGGAGGGTGTCCCTAGTGCAGGTCTTCTTCGCTGCAGGCAGCGACTCTCATATCCTGATTACCTCGAGGCCAAACTGCGAAATGAGTCCCAGAATCTTGGCCTTGTGCGTCCCCAGGCCCTTCCAGTCCAGCAGCGCGTACTTCACAGGTGAGGTCGTCCTCTGGAGCATCTGCCTCACTATCCCTTCGTCCACGTGCTCTAGGGCGTACTTTGGCGCCACGAAGGACAGCGCCGTGTCCTCCTCAATGACAAGCTTCGTGAACTTCTCAGGATAGTGAGTCCCACCGAAGCCGATAGCGGCTTTGTTCCATTTGGTCTTCTCCGTCAAGCTCTCGAGGAGGGCCTCGCCGACCACGGCGGCGGCCTTCGCGTCGCCCCAGTACTTCTCGGAGGACCCGACCTCGACGAAGAGGACTGG